>JAYRQX010000618.1:0-5020 GCA_041910415.1 Acetobacteraceae bacterium
ATCAGGCCCCATCGCGCCCGGATCGGTTCCGGGTCGGCCGTCGTCACCGCATCCGATCCATAGGGGATGACGGTGATCCTGCGGGCCGGCGCCAGCCGCGCCAGATGCTCGGCGATGCCGGGATGATCCGCGACCAGGTGATCGGCGGCGAGCCGCGCCGCGCGCTCGTTCAGCCAGAGCCAGCCGCGCGCGGGACCCGACCATTTGGCGCGCTGCCATTCGATGCCGTCCATGTTCATCAGGTGCGGGATGCGTGCGGCGCGGAGAAGCAGCCCCAGCACCGCCGTGTTGTAGCCGAGGGTGAGCGCGATGTCGGTGCCGTCGCGCAGCACCGCGGCCGTCGCCCGCAGATCCATCTCGATCGTGCCGGCGGGTCCGCGGCTCCAGGGACGGTGCTGGGTCAGGCGCACGCCGCGCCACGCGGTGGGGGCGTCGTGGCCGTCCATCTGGCAGGCGACCGTCACGCGCCAGCCCTTCTCCGCGAGGTGAAGCGCCAGGCGCTCCGCGAAGGTTTCGAAGCCGCCATGGCGCGCGGGGATGCCGCGCGTGCCCAGGATGACGAGGCGCGGTCCGGTCGTGCCGTCATCCCGCCCTGCCCAGGCCGTGCAGGGCAGAACCTCGCGCGGCCACGAGAGGGAGAGCGCGGCCCGCGTCGTGCCGTTGGTCGGGTTCGGTGCGGCATCCCCGGTCAGGGGAGCGAGATTGCGCAGTGTCGCCACCGGAATTCCAGGAAACGGATACTGTCACGTCGCCGGACGCGCCGCGGCAGCGCTGAGTACCACCGATCCGGCCGGAGTTCATGCCCTATTTCGCGACGGGCGCTCATCGGTCCCGGGCAGGTCCGCCGTCTTCGGGCGCGGCCTGCGCGCGGGCCTCCGCCTCGATCCGCAGCAGCGGAATCGGATTGCGCGGCAGGGCGCGAAGCACGAACAGCAGCGCGAGGAGGAGGCTGGCCGGCAGGACCGCCTGCAGGGGCAGCGGAAGACCGGCCTGCGGCATCAGGGCGAGCAGGAAGGCCGGGGCCGCCGCGGCGGCCAATCGCGTCCACCAGCCGCGTTCCAGCGCCCCTGGCATGGCGCGCGCCGCCATGACCAGGTTGACGGCAAGCTGCAGGATTTCCGCCCCAAGAGACGCGATGGCGGCACCGGTCGCCCCGAGCCGTGCCGCCAGCAGCCCGTTGAGCGCGACGATGATCGCGAGCGCGGCCGCGGAACTCCACACGGTGTAGCCGATGGACGCGGTCGTCATGACGAGCACGAAGGCGAGCAGGCTGACGAAGGCGGCCGCCAGCTTCCAGGCCAGCAGGACCAGCGCCGTCGAAGCCCCGGCGAAGGCCGCGCCATAGACCAGCCGCAGCACCGGCTCGGCGAGCGGAATCGCCATGAGGCCGATCAGCAGGCCGGCCACCGCGATCAGGCGCATCATGGCCTGGAATGCGGCGCGCAGCCGGTCGGGCGCGAGGGCGGCGAAGACGCTGAGCAGCGGCGTCAGCACCGTCACCAGCACCGCCGAGCCGATGTCGAGGAAGCGATAGGCCGCGTTGTACTGGCCGGCCGCGGCATCGCCACCGAGTTCGGCGAGGACCAGCACATCGACGCGCTGCGCCAGCGCCGTGATCAGCGCGGAGGCCATGAGCGGCGCCACCGCGCGGCCGATTTCCCCGAGGCCTCCGCGTCCGACGGCCCGCGGATCGGGGCGGATCAGCCGCCACGCCAGGATGAGGCCGGCCAGGCCGTAGCCGAAGGCCGCCGCGCCGAAGGCGAGGACCGCCCAGCCGACCGGCTCGGCGGCCAGCAGGGCGGCCAGGATTCCGAGCGGAGCCAGCGCCACGTAGACCAGCGTCACATGCACGGAGAGAAAGGGCCGATCGGCCACCTGGAAGACCGGATCGTAGAAGCGCGCGGCGATCAGCGGCAGCAACGGGCAGCAGAGCAGCAGCGGAACCCGCACGGCCTCCGGTGCCAGCAGCACGACAACGGGCATGGCGAGCAGCCCGACGAGCAGCCCGAGCGCCAGCCGGAACGCCAGGAAGTTCGCGAGCCAGGCGCTCCGCCGCTCCCCCGCGGCCACCAGGTCGCGCGCGATGAGGGGGCTCATGCCGCCATCGGCCAACGCCATGGCGATGGCGAGGAAGGTCACCGCCCAGGCATACTGCCCGAGCTGCGCGGGGCCGAGCATGCGCGCCAGCGCGACGAACACCGCCGCGCCCGCGAAAAGATAGAGGATCCGGGCCGCCGCCTGCGCGGAAACCGCACGGCCATAGCGCATGTCGCCTCGCCGCCTCAGCCCGCCCGCCGCAGGGTCGCACCTCTCCAGGACATCCGCGCAGGCCCCCTGCCATCCTTCGCGTTGCCGCGCCGCCACGATCCCGTCAGCCGACCCTGCATGAGCAGGGGTTGCGGGGCAAGCCCGACCTTTCCGGGAGCAAGCGCGCATGGACCGCGATGGTCGAAAAGGGGACTTTCGCTCCCGCTCTCCCCGGTGCAGGAGGTGCGCATGAGCGACTGGACGACCACGCGCGCCGCGATGGCTGCCGATCGGCAACGGCTGGCTGCGGCGCTCGGCCGGAAGCCGTCTCCGCTGCATCGGGGCCTCTGGGCGCTGCGCCTCTACCGCGTCGCGACCTGGCTGCGCGGCCGCGGCCTGAAGCTTCCGGCGCGGCTGCTCTGGGCGGCCAACATCGTGCTGACGGGCGCGGATCTCGATTCCGAGACCACCATCGGGCCGGGCGCCGTCATCCCCCTGCCCTGGGGCGTGATCCTGAGCGGCACCATCGGCGCGAATTGCACCATCGGCGCCCGCACCGGCGTCGGCGGGCTGTTGCGCGTGGAGGAGGTCGCCGAGGGCGTTTACGAGAGCCTCGCCACGGTCGGCGACGACGTCACGCTGGGCGCGGACGTGATGGTGCTCGGCGTCATCCGGATCGGCGATCGCAGCCGGATCGGCGATGGCTGCATGATGATGGACGACATCCCCGCCGGGGCGGTGCTCGTCTCGCACCCCGTGGATTGGCGGGCCATGCGTGTCCACATCGTCAAGCGCGATCTTCCGCCACCGGCGAAGCCTGGCCTGTTCGGCTGCATCCGCACCGACGTCGCGCGTGCGGTGATCGAATATGGCGGCACGGCCGCCATGGGCGCGGCGCGGTTCTGGGGCCATCTGATCCTGCCGGGCGTGGCCGGCGTCGTGCTGTTCCGGATCGGGCAGTCCTTGCACGGGCGCGGCTGGCGGCGCCTGGCGGCGCTGGTCGCCCGGCTTGTGCACGGGCTGTTCGGCATGACCCTGCATCCCGGCAGCGTGATCGGGCCCGGGCTTCACGTGCCGCACCCCGTCGGGGTGCGGTTCTGCGGCCGCGCCGGCGCCAACCTCACCCTCTACCCGCACGCCTCGGCCGGTCCGGAGAGCTGGCCATCCCTCCACGATCCCCTGCCGGCGGCGTGCCCGGAGATCGGTGCCCAGGTGCGGCTCGGCGCGCAGTCCCGCGTGATCGGCCCGGTGCGGATCGGCGACGACGCGACCGCCGGCGTGAACGCGATCCTGCGGCGCGACCTAGCGGCGGAGCGTGCCGCCGTGCCGCGGCGCAACTGGCGCAATCTCGCCCTCGCGCAGCCAGAGGGCGCCGAGCAGCCCGAATGACGCGGCGATGAGCTGCGACACGGTCAGCGAGAGCTTGAAGCCCGGATCCGCCAGCCCGTGCAGCAGATGCGCGAGCATGCCGGTGCAGAGGCCGATGGCGAGGGCGCGGGCGGTCGGGTCGCACCGGATCCGTCGCGCCAGGATCGCGGCTGCGGCGAATTGGCTCAGGAACACCGCGTAGCCGATCGCGCCCACCTCCGTGAGGACCAGGACATGCAGGTTGTGCACGACATGGTCGCCCTGGAGGAAGATCCGCGAATGGCCGGTGCGGTCATAGAGGCTGAAGCTGACGGCGAAGTTGTTCAGCCCCACCCCAAGCAGCGGGAACTGCTCCCACATCGACAGCGCCGCGCGGATCAGCGGTATCCGGTGGCCCGAGCTGCCGGCATCGTCGCCGAACAGCCGCCGCTCGATGAAGGGCCAGGCCGCGATCACCGCGCCGCTGGCGAGCAGGCTGCCGATGACGCCGGCGATCGCCACGCGCAATGACAGGGCACGCCGGCCGAGCACCGCGACGACCATGATCGCCGTGCTGAGCGGAACCGTGCCCCAGGCCGCGCGCGAATAGCTCAGGATGATGCCGCCGAGCCCCGCGACCGAGGCCCCCGCGCCCACGCGCCTCGCCAACGCCGAGGCGCCGCCGAAGGCCATCGCGAGCGCGACCGGATAGGTGATCTCGAAGAAATAGGAGAGGATGTTGGGGTCGCCGAAGGTGCCGCCCGGCCGCGCCACGGCGTCGGAATCGATCACCGTCCGCACCAGCGCGGTCTCGCCGAAGACGCCGAGGCCGAGATTGCGGCCGGTCGCGAATTGCACGCCGACCAGCAGGAATTGCGGCACGATGCCCAGCACGAGCGTCCAGATGAACACCTGCAGTTCGCGCGGCGACAGGTTCATCACGACGATGCTGATCATCAGCAGGCCGGCCAGGCGCAGCATCTCCGTCCAGACCAGCGCCGGGTGCAGGGCATTGACGAGGCTCAGCACGCCCACCGCCATGAACAGGAGCTGCGGCCAGACGACCAGCGGCACCAGGCGCAGGCGGAAGGGCCGCCGCATCAGCCTGGATTCCACCAGGCGGATCAGCAGCCAGCCGAGCGCGCCGAGCTGGCCGAGCGACACGGTGAGCGCCACGCCGCCGCCGACGAAGCGGACATAGCGGCCGGGCAGCTCGGTCTGGTGCAGGAAGGAGATGCTGAGCCCGATCGAGAGGCCGACGGCCAGGGACACCACCATGACGAGGCGCGCGCGCGCGAAACTGCCCACCAGCAGAAGCGCCGTGAGCGCCATCGCGACCGCCACCAGGGCCAGCATGTATTTGGTCTCGAGCGCGCTGGCCGCGACCGCCGCCGGCACGCAGGCTGCGCCCAGCATCAGCGCGCCC
>JAYRQX010000619.1:0-2322 GCA_041910415.1 Acetobacteraceae bacterium
ACCGGGCGCTGGTGCTGTGGTTCCCGGGGCCGGGCTCCTACACCGGCGAGGACAGCGCGGAGCTGCACCTGCATGGCGGGCGGGCCGTGGTGGCCGCGGTCTCGGGCGCGCTGGTGGCGCTCGGCGCCCGGCCGGCCGAGGCAGGCGAGTTCACGCGCCGCGCCTTCCTGAACGGTCAACTGGACCTGACGGAGGCCGAGGGCATCGCCGACCTGATCGCGGCCGAGACCGACGCCCAGCGGCGCCAGGCCATGCGCCAGGCGGAAGGCGGGCTGTCGCGGCTGGCCGATGCCTGGTCGGAGCGGCTGGTGCGGCTGCTGGCGCACCAGGAAGCCGCCATCGAGTTTTCCGATAGCGACGATCTGCCCACGGCGTTGGACGAAGGTGCCCGCGAGGGCGCGGCGGCGCTGCGAACAGAAATCCTGGCCCATCTGGCGGATGAGGGTCGCGGGGAGCGGCTGCGGGATGGGCTGGCGATTGCCATCGTCGGCGCGCCGAATACCGGAAAATCCAGTCTTTTGAATGCGTTGGTTGGGCGGGAGGCCGCGATCGTCTCGGCCCGGGCGGGCACGACGCGGGATGTGGTGGAGGCGCGGCTGGAGCTCGGCGGGGTGCCGGTGACCATCGCGGACACCGCCGGGCTGCGAGAGAGCCCGGACGAGATCGAGGCCGAGGGGGTACGGCGGGCGCGGCTCAGGGCCGGGGAGGCGGATATTGTGCTTGTGGTCTTCGCAGCCGATGTACCGCCGGATGCAGAGACGCTGGGGCTGTTGGGGGCCGAGGGCGTTCTGCTCGTTGCCAACAAGCGGGACCTTGCGACGCCGCCGGCTGCGATCGGGGGGCTGGTGCCGCTGTGCGTCAGTGCGCGGACGGGCGAGGGGCTGGGGGCGTTGCGGGGCGTGCTGGCCGAGCGGGCAGCCACGCGGGTGGGGCTCGGACGGGATTCGGTGCTGACGCGGCCGCGGCACCGGGCGGCGCTGACGGAGGTGGCTGGCTGGCTGGCGGAAGCGGAGGGGGCGGTGCTCCCGGAAATCACGGCGGAGGCGCTGCGGGGGGCGTTGCGGGCGCTCGGGCGACTGGTCGGGCGGGTGGACGTCGAAGACATCCTGGACGTGGTGTTCCGGGATTTCTGCATCGGCAAGTAGCGCGGCGCTTCGCGCGGGGGCGCGGGCGATTGTATAGGGCGGTCCATGACGGCCCTGTCCTACGATGTCGTGGTGGTGGGCGGCGGGCATGCGGGCTGCGAGGCCGCATCCGCGGCCGCCCGCTGCGGCGCGCGCACCCTGCTGCTGACCCACCGGATCGAGACGCTCGGAGAAATGTCCTGCAACCCCGCCATCGGCGGCGTGGGCAAGGGGCATCTGGTGCGGGAAGTGGATGCGCTGGACGGGCTGATGGGCCGCGCGGCGGATGCGGCGGGGATCCACTTCAAGCTGCTGAACCGCAGCAAGGGACCGGCCGTGCGGGGCCCGCGGGCGCAGGCGGACCGGAAGCTCTATCGCGCCGCCATGCAGCGGTTGCTCGCGGAGCAGGCGGGGCTGGAGATCAAGGCTGCCGCCGCGGCGGGGATCGAGCGGGGCGCGGATGGCCGCGTGGCCGCCGTGCTGACCGAGGCGGGCGAGCGGATCGCCTGCGGGGCGCTGGTGCTGACCACCGGGACCTTCCTGCGGGGCGAGATCCACCTGGGCGACAAGCGCGTGCCGGCGGGGCGGGTGGGCGACAAGCCCTCGATCGCACTGGCAGAAAGCGTGGCGGCGCTGGGGCTGCCCGTGGCGCGGCTGAAGACCGGCACGCCGCCACGGCTGGATGGGCGGACCATCGACTGGGCGGGCGTGGAGCCGCAGCCCGGGGATGCGGTGCCGGAGCCGCTGTCCTGGATGACGGCGCGGATCACCAATCCGCAGCTGCCGTGCGGGATCACGGGGACGACCGCCGAGACGCTGCGGATCATCCGGGACAACCTGCACCGGGGGCCTCTCTACGGCGGGCGCATCCAGGGGGTGGGGCCGCGCTACTGCCCCTCGATCGAGGACAAGGTGGTGCGCTTCGCCGACCGCGAGCGGCACCAGATCTTCCTGGAGCCCGAAGGGCTGGATGACGACACCGTGTATCCGAACGGCGTGTCGACCTCGCTGCCGGCGGACGTGCAGACCGACTTCCTGCGCACGATCCCCGGCCTCGAACAGGTGAGGGTCGTGAGGCCGGGCTACGCGATCGAGTACGACTACATCGACCCCCGGGAGCTCCTGCCGACGCTGGAGGCGCGCCGCTTGCCCGGCCTGCTGCTGGCGGGTCAGATCAACGGCACGACGGGGTACGAGG
>JAYRQX010000620.1:0-3387 GCA_041910415.1 Acetobacteraceae bacterium
CGCCCGCCCGCTCTCGACCTGGCGCGGCTGCGTGCTGCCGCGCGACGTGCCGGCGGCGATGCGGGAGAAGCTGGAGCGCAGCCTTCAGGCCGTGGTGGCGGACCCCGAATTCGTGGCGCAGGGCAACGAGACCGGCTTCCGCCCGCGCTTCATCCCGAGCGCGCGCTGGGTGCCGGCGCTGGACGCGCTGCGGACCAGCCTGGCCGCGCGCTGGCAGCGCGCGCCCTGGATCGCGCGGCCGGATTGAGGACCGACGGGCCGATCCTGTCCGCGATTTAAGTCGATATGAGGTGGTTCATAGCCCGGCGACCTGTCACCAATGGATGGTGCGCCGCCGCATCCCGTCGGCGCCTGTCCAACATCCTGGAGGTTCCATGTTCCGTCGTGCCTTGCTGACCCTCGCCGTGATGGCAGCCACCGCCTCGCAGCCAGCCTTCGCCCAGAACTGCGATACGAGCTTCACTCTCCAGAACAACTCAGGGCAGCAGATCAACGAGATCTACTTCAGCCCGACGAGCGACAATCGCTGGGGCGCCGATCGGCTCGGCGCGGATGTGCTGCCCGCGGGTCGTTCGGCGAGCTACCGCCCCTCCCCGCCTGGCGCCTATGATTTCCGCGTGGTGTTCCAGGGCGGCCAGGCGCTCGAGCAGCGCAATGTCAATCTCTGCGCGGTCAGCACCGTGACCGTGACGGCGCAAGGCATCTCGGCGCAGTAACACTTGCTCCTGAGTCCGGCGAGGGAGGGCAGGCCCGCCCTCCCTCAGCCATGGACCTTCGCGTACAGGGCCTCGATCGCCGCCGCGTCAGGCACCGCCGGATTGTTCGCCGGGCTTCCCGATGCCAGCGCCTGCTTCGCCATCAGCGGCACCAGCCCGTCCCACTTCTCCTTCGCGATGCCGTATTGCGCAGGCGTCGGCACGGCGAGGTCGCGGTTCAGCGCGCGCAGTTCCTCGAGCAGCTTCGCCGCGGCCGACTGGTCGCCCTCGGCCGTCGTCGCGACGCCCATGGCACGCGCAGCCTCGGCGTAGCGCGGCAGCGCGGCGTTCAGGCTGTATTCCGTGACGGCCGGCAGCAGCATGGCGTTGGAGAGGCCATGCGGCACATGGAAATGCGCCCCGATCGGCCGCGACATGCCATGCACCAGCGCGACCGAGGCGTTGGAGAAGGCGAGCCCCGCGATCATCGCGCCCTTCATCATCGCCTCCCGCGCCGCGCGGTTGCCCGGTTCGGTGTAGACGGCACGCAGGTTCGGCGCGATCAGGCGCATGGCGCGCAGCGCGTATTCGTCGGATTCCGCATTGGCGCGCTGGCTGACAAACGCTTCCAGCGCGTGGGTCAGGCTGTCGATGCCCGTATCCGCCGTGGTGCGCGGCGGGACAGTCATGGAGAGCTCGAAATCCACCACCGCCGCGAGCGGCAGCGCGCCGAGGCCCGCGATCAGCATCTTCTCGTCGGTCCCGACATCGGTGATGACGGTGAAGCGCGTGGCCTCGCTGCCCGTCCCCGCGGTGGTCGGCACGCAGATGATCGGCAACGCGCCCCTGTTCGCCTGCGCCGGCACCTTGAACTCTCGCATCTTCGCGCCGGCGGGCGCCGCTGCGAGGATCGCCATGGCCTTGGCCGTGTCCATGGGACTGCCGCCGCCGAAGCCCACCAGGCAGTCGTAATCGCCGCCCTGCATGACGCGCACCCCGGCCTCGATCACCGTGTCCGTGGGATCAGGCACCGTGTCGCTGAAGACGGCGGGGGTCATGCCCGCCGCACGCAGCGGCGCGAGCGCCTTCTCGACCGTCCTCGACGACACCATCCAGGGATCGGTGACGACGAGGGGCTTCGACAGGCCGAGCTGCTGCAGCACCTCGCCGAGCTTCGCGACCGCGCCGCCGCCCATGACGGTCAGGCGCGGGGAGACGAATTGCGTGACCATGGCGCTCACCTGCCCCCGCGGATCATCTGGATGATGCCGGAGAAGTCGGTTTCACCCCCGCCCTGCTCCAGGAATTTCCTGTACAATGCGAGCGCATGGGCGCCGACTTCAGCATTGGCGCCGACGCCCGCCGCCGCTTCCTGCGCAAGGCCAAGGTCCTTCGCCATCAGCGCCGCGGCGAAGCCCGGCCTGTAGTCGCGGTTCGCCGGGCTGGTCGGCACCGGGCCCGGCACCGGGCAATAGGTGCTGACCGCCCAGGACTGCGCGGAGGACGTGGACAGCACGTCGAACAGCGCCTTGTGTGACAACCCCAGCTTCTCCGCGAGAACAAAGGCCTCGCAGGTCACGATCATGGTGGCCGCCAGCGTCATGTTGTTGCAGAGCTTGGCCGCCTGCCCCGCGCCCACATCGCCGCAGCGCAGGATGTTGCGCCCCATCGCCTTCAGGATCGGCTCGCATGTGGCGAAGGCATCGGCCGCGCCACCGACCATGAAGGTCAGCGTCCCGGCCTCGGCCCCCATCACGCCGCCGGAGACGGGCGCATCCAGCATCGGCCGCGACACGGCCGCCGCCACCTCGCGCGCCGTCGCGACGTCGATGGTCGAGCAGTCGATCAGGTGGGCCTGCGGCCCGATCGCCTTGGCGAGCCCGCCGGAACCGAGCCAGGCCTCCCGCACATGCCTGCCGGCGGGAAGCATGGTGATGACGAAGTCCGCGCCCCCGGCGGTCTCGGCCGCGCTCGCCGCGCGCGTGGCGCCGGCCTGCACCACCGCATCCAGCGCCGCCGGGACGAGGTCATAGGCCGCGACCTGGTGCCCCGCCTTCATGAGGTTGCGGGCCATCGGCCCACCCATGTTGCCGACGCCGACGAAACCGATCCTGGCCATTGCGCTGCTTCCCTGGTCTCACGTGAACCACGGGCGGAAACTAGCGGGATCGGACGCCGAGGTCCAAACGGAGGGTCATTCCAGCCGCACGCCGGAGACGTCGACCATCCGCGTCCGGAAGCGCAGCCGCTCCTGCACGAAGGCCCCGGACTCGTCGGGCGTCGCGCGAGGCGCGGTCGGTCATGGGCAAGCTCCTCTCGCCCGGCGGCCTGACGGCAGCGCCCGGTCCCGGGTGCCCCGCCGGTCCCGGATGCGCCCGTTCCGGCCAAGGCGCGCTTGCCCACGCATCCGGCAGGGTGCCAGCATGTGCCCGGAACGGACAGCGGAGGCCGCGATCTCGATCCCCTTCCCGCAGCCGATCGGCGTGCTGCTGGTGCCGCGCTTCACCCTGATCGCGCTCGCCTCGACCATCGAGCCGCTGCGCATCGCCAACCGCTATGCCGAGCATCCCTATGACTGGCGGCTCTATTCCCTCGATGGCGAGGCCGTGCCGGACCGCAACGGCGTGCCCATCGCGGTGAAGGGCGCGTTGGGCGAGGCGGGGCCGCTCGGCACCATCATCGTCATCGCCGA
>JAYRQX010000621.1:0-1812 GCA_041910415.1 Acetobacteraceae bacterium
CGAGCGCCACCCGCCGTTCCGTGAACTTTTCGCGAAGGGAATTCTGCACCAGCAGGCGCGAGCCCGCAATGCAGGTCTGGCCGGTGGCGGCGAAGATGCCGGAAATCACGCCCGATGCGGCCATGTCGAGATCCGCATCGTCGAAGACGACGTTGGGCGACTTGCCACCAAGCTCGAGCGAGACGCGCTTCATGGTCTTGGCCGCCTGCGCGTAGATGCGCGCGCCCGTCGCGTCGGACCCCGTGAAGGTGATTTTTGCTACATCCGGATGATCGACGAGCGCGGAGCCCACCTCGGGCCCCAGCCCCGTGATGACGTTGAAGACGCCATCCGGGAAGCCTGCTTCCTTCGTCAGCGCGGCGAATTCCAGCGTGGAGCAGGAGGCGAATTCCGACGGCTTCACCACCACCGTGCAGCCCGCCGCCAGCGCCGGCGCGCATTTCCAGGCCACGAACAGCAGCGGCGAATTCCACGCGGTCAGCGCGCCGACGACACCCACGGGCTCGTGCTTCGTGAAGGCGAACATCTCGGGCTTGTCGATCGGCACCATCGCGCCTTCGATCTTGTCGGCCAGACCGCCGAAATACCGCCACCACTCCGGATTGTAGCGCGTCTGCCCGAGCATCTCGGCCAGCAGCTTGCCGTTGTCCCGCACCTCGACCTCGGCCAGCCGCTCGGCATTCGCCGCGATCAGGTCGGCCAGCCTGTGCATCAGCTTCCCACGCGAGGACGCGTTCATCGTCGCCCAGGGGCCTTCGCGCATGGCACGCGACGCCGCGGCGACCGCGCGGTCCACATCGGTCGCCGTGCCGCGCGGGATGCGCGCCCAGACCTCGCCGCTATAGGGATTGTGGCTGTCGAGCCATTCGCCGCCGGCGGGCGCGACATAGGCGCCGTCGATATAGTGATTGTAGGTCTTCATGGCGCAACTCCTCCTGGTCAGGCGGGAAGAATGCGCAGAAGCCGCCGCACCGCAAGCCCGGGGGCCGGCGCGGCCGTCAGCTTGTGCAGGTCGAGACGGAAACGGTCGCGAAGCCCCGGACCTCGGATGTCACGGAGACCAGCAGTTCCACATTGCCCAGCGCCACCGCCTGGCGCTGCGGCAGGCCCGTGAAGCTCCTGGGATCCTGTCCCGCGGCCGTGATCACCACGGTCGCGGTGCGGGCCATGTCGTCATTCGCGCCCGGCGTGCTGACGACCACGCGCAGCAGCCCGTCGAGCAGGGCGATGCCGGCATCCTCCGCCACGCGCGCGCCGATCGCGATGGGGAAGCGTCGGTTGGTGCCGCGGCCTTCGCAGCGCCGCACCGGGCCGACATCGCGCAATACCTGCTCGACCCTCTCCTGCGGGATGCCGGCCGCGACCCGCTCCTGCGCCAGGCGATAGAGCGTTGCGGCGTCGCCCGCCGGCACGTCGCGGTCGTAGCGCTGCTGCAGGAGAGCGATGTCCTGCCGCGCCCGCCGCAGCTCATCCTCGAGCTGCGCATTGGTGCTGCGGACGGTGCGGACTTCCTCGATCAGCGTCTCGACGCGCGCCTCGAGCTGCGTCACCTCGGCGCGCGCGAGATCGAGCCCGCCCTGGTAGGACCAGTAGCCAAGCCCGAGCAGGGCCGCGATGGCCGCTCCCCACTTCGCAGTCTCCAGAAAGATCTTCGCCGCACGCCGTCGTCGGTCGCGCACGCGTCTGTTACCGAACGCCATATGCCCCGTGCATCACCCAAGTCCCGCCTTATAGGCACGACCCCGCGATCAAGCGCAACCGCGGGGCCGCCCGCCGAGCCAGGACGCGGCGCCGCGCGCAGCCGCGATACCG
>JAYRQX010000622.1:0-1580 GCA_041910415.1 Acetobacteraceae bacterium
CATGGCCCCCACCCCGGCCCTCCCCCGCTGCGCAGGGGAGGGAGGCTCCCTCCCCTGTGAGCGCAGCGAACGGGGGAGGGCCGGGGTGTGGGCAGATCCCATCCGTCGTTACGCCGCGCGCGGCTGCTCGCAAGCCTCGGCTTCGGCCGACCAGGTCTCGGCCATCATGCGCGCGCGCAGCCGGTTCTCGGCCGACAGCACCTGCGCCGTCGGTCCCCAGCCGATCGGGTCGCGCGCCAGCATCAGCGTCTCGGGGAAATCGCGCTTCACCATCTCCAGATCGTGCAGCACGGCGATCACCGTGCGCCCTTCCCCATGCCAGCGCCGCAGCACGGCGAGCAGGTCCGCGGCTGTCTTGGCGTCCACGGCGTTGAAGGGCTCGTCCAGCAGGATCACCTGGGCGTCCTGCACCAGCAGCCGCGCGAAAAGCAGCCGCTGGAACTGCCCGGCCGACAGGGAGCCCACGGGCCGCTTCGCGAAGCCATCGAGGCCCACCGCGGCCAGCGCGGCCTCGGCCTCGGCCCGCGCGCCGCGCGGGATGGCACGCCAGGCGCCGTAGCGGGCCCAGAAGCCCTGCATCACCACATCGAGGCAGCCGATCGGGAAGCTGCGGTCGAGCGCGGCCTGCTGCGGCAGCAGGGCAAGCTCGCCCTTGGCGAGCCCCGGCGCCTGGATCCGTCCGCTCTCCGGCGCGTGCAGCCCGGCGAGTGCCCGCAGCAACGTGCTTTTCCCGGCACCATTGGGTCCCACGATCGCCGTCAGGCTCCCCGGCTCGAAGCGGCCGGAGAGGTGGTGCACGGCGGGGCGGCGGCCATGGCAGACCGTCAGGTCCGCGAGCGCGATCACGGGGGGCGTCATGCCGCCAAGGCCCAGAGCACGGCGAGGCCGAGCGCCGCCGTCAGCACGGCGGCAAGGACGACGCGGCTGGCGAGGCCGGCGGAGAGCGACAGAGGGTGGTCGGCGAGGATCGGCATGTAATGTTATCATGTAACATCTGGCGCGGGCTGGGCAAGACGGTTCCCGTCTGCCCGGGGCAAGACGGTTCTCGTCTGCCCGGGGCAAGACGGTTCTCGTCTGCCCGGGGCAAGACGGTTCCCGTCTGCTCTGGGCAAGACGCGTCGTACTTGCCACATCAGCGCCCGATGCAGACCTCTCCCCCGCCCCGCCCCGATGACGAGACCGACCTCCGCACCCGGCTGAACCGGCACAAGGCCATCGCGACCGGCATCCTGGTCGGCATGGGCGGGCTGACGGTCGCGGCGTACTCGCTGCCCCCCGGCTACTGGACCGACCTGCTCCAGGCCAGCGCGAAGGCCGGCGTGGTCGGCGGGCTCGCCGACTGGTTCGCGGTCACCGCGCTGTTCCGCCACCCGCTCGGCCTGCCCATCCCGCACACGGCGATCATCCCGGCGCAGAAGGAGCGGCTCGGACGCGGCCTCGGCCGCTTCGTCGCCAACCACGTCTTCACCGAGGAGGAGGTGCGCCGCGTGCTCGCCCGCCTCGCCCCCGGCCGCATCGTCCAGCGCTTCCTCTCGGACCCCGCCGCGGCGCGCCCGGCGGCCGAGGCGCTGGCACGCAGC
>JAYRQX010000623.1:0-1811 GCA_041910415.1 Acetobacteraceae bacterium
CTCCTACGGCGCGGGCTTCCTCGCCGGGGCCTGGCGCGAACGGCAACGGCTGAAGGACGCCGCCGGGGAGTGACCGCCGCGGCCGCCGGGCCCGAGCCCTCCGCCCGGCGCGGCCCCTTCGGCGGCATCCCGCGCCCGGTGTGGGTGCTCTGCCTGGTCTCCTTCTTCGCGGATTTCTCCAGCGAGATGGTCTACCCCATCCTCCCGCTCTTCCTCACGGGGACGCTGGGTGCGCCCGCCACGGCTGTCGGGCTGGTCGAAGGCATCGCCGAGGGGACGGCGAACCTGACGAAGCTGTTCGCGGGCGGCTGGTCCGACCGTGCGGGCGCGCGCAAGCCGTTCGTCGTGGCGGGCTACGCGCTCGCGGCGGGCGGCAAGCTCATCGTCGGGCTGTCGTGGATCTGGCCCGTCGCACTCGCGGGGCGCACGTTCGACCGCTTTGGCAAGGGCGTGCGCGGCGCCCCCCGCGATGCCCTCCTCGCCGAGTTCACCACCGACCGCGACCGCGGCCGCATCTTCGGGCTGCACCGTTCGATGGACACCGCGGGCGCGGTCATCGGGCCGCTCGTGGGCCTGGGCATCCTCCAGGTCGCGGACGACCGCCTGCGAATCGCGATCCTGGTCGCGGTCGTGCCGGGCATCGCGTCGGTGCTCGTGCTGCGCGCGCTCCCCGAGCGGGCGCCCGGGCCGGCCGCCGCGACCGTGCGCGCCCGCAACCTTCCGCGCCAGTTCTGGCTGCTGCTGGCGGTCACGGCCATCTTCATGGCCGGCAATTCATCCGACGCCTTCCTCATCCTGCGGTCGAAATCGCTCGGGCTGAGCGCGACCCTCGTGGTCCTCGCCTACGTCGTCTACAACGTGGTGTACGCGGCGCTTTCGTACCCGGCGGGGTCGCTCTCGGACCGCGTGCCCCGTGGGCTGTTGCTCGTCGCCGGGTACGTCGTGTTCGGCGGGGTGTACGCCGGGTTCGCACTCGCTGGTTCGAGTGCGTTCGTGTGGCCGCTGTTCGCCGTGTACGGCGCGTACATCGCCTGCACCGACGGTGTGTCGAAGGCGCTCGTCGGGGACCTCGTCCCCCGCGAGGCGCGCGGCACGGCGATGGGCATCTTCCAGGGCGTGGCCGGCGGCGCCACCCTCGCCGCGAGCGTCACCGCCGGCGTGCTCTGGGACGAAGTGGGCCACGGGGCGCCCTTCGCCCTCGGCGCCGCGCTGGCGCTGGTGGCGGCGCTGCTGCTGACGGCACTCATGGCCTCGGGGGCGCTGCGGCGCACGGCGGCCCTCGCCTGATCCCCGGGCCGCGTATACTCCCGCGCCATGCCCGGCGCCTTCGAACCGTTCCGCATCCTCGACTTCTCGACCCGCCTCCCAGGGGCGATGGCCACCATGCTCCTGGCCGACCTCGGGGCCGACGTCATCCGCGTGGAATCGCCGGCGCAGCGCGCGCGCCGCACGCACCCCGGCTTCCTCTGCTGGGACCGCAACAAGCGGCGCGTGGCGCTCGACGTGGCCACCTTCGCGGGGCTGCGTGACGCGCGTAAGCTCATCGCGACGGCGGACGCCGCCGTCTTCGACGACGCCCCCGGCGAGCTTGAACGGCTCGGGCTCGATGGCGCGACGGTCTGCGCGGCGAATCCGCGGCTGCTCCACACCTGGATGCCGCCCTATGCGCCGCGCGGACGCTGGTCCGAGCTCCCGGCGGACGAACTGCTGCTGAGCGCGGTCACGGGCGTGGCACGGATGCAGCCGAGCTACGCGGGCAACCCGGTGGCCATCGTCACGCCCCAGATCGGGTATGCGCACGCCACGATTGC
>JAYRQX010000624.1:0-4071 GCA_041910415.1 Acetobacteraceae bacterium
GGGGGTACTCCTGCCGTGAGCGGAACGGTGAGCATGGGCTGCCGGTGGGCCGGTCGGCAAGGCCACTTGCCGATCGCCCGGTGCTGCGGGCAGGGTGCGGGACGGAGCAAACGCCAGGATGTCAACGATGCCGACACGCCGCCGCAGCCTGCTTGCCGCGCCACTTCTCGCGCCCGCCCTCGCCCGTGCCCAGGCGGGGGCCTGGCGGCCCGACCACCAGCTCACCATGATCGTCGCCTATGCGGCGGGCGGCGGCACCGACACCGCGGCGCGCACCATCGCGCGCTTCATGGAACGCGATCTCGGCCAGCCCGTGGTGGTGCTGAACCGCCCGGGCGCCGGCGGCGAGATCGGCTTCACGGAACTCGCTCGCGCGCGGCCCGACGGCTACACGATCGGCTTCATCAACACGCCCTCGATCGTGACCGTGCCGATCGAGCGGCGCGCGCGCTTTGCGCTCGATGACTTCACGCTGATCGCGAACATCGTGGACGATCCGGGCGGCATCTGGGTGCTGCCGGACAGCCCCTGGCGCACGATGGCCGACCTGCTCGCCGCGGCCCGGGCGCAGCCGGAGACGATCGGCTATGGCACCACCGGCATCGGATCGGACGACCACCTGGCGATCCTTGCGCTGGAGCGCGCCAGCAACACGCGCTTCCTGCATGTCCCGTTCGCCGGGTCCGCTCAGGTCAAGCAGAACCTGCTCTCCCGCGCGATCCCGCTCGCTGTCATGAACATGGCGGAGGGCATCAACGAAATGCAGCAGGGCCAGATGCGAGCGCTCGCCCAGATGGGCGAGACGCGCGGGGAGGCCGCCCCCGAGGTGCCGACGCTGAAGGAGCTCGGCTTCGACGTGGTCGAGGGCTCGATGCGCGGCATGGCGGCGCCGGCGCGGATGCCGCCCGAGGTGCTGGCACGGCTCGCGCAGGCGCTGCGCAAGACCGTGGACGATCCGGAGTTCCAGGCCCTGGCCCGGCAGCAGAACCTGCCGCTGCGCTTCCTCTCGCCCGAAGCCTACCGCGCCGAGCTCGTCGCCATGCGCGCGCGCTACCAGGCGCTGTGGAACCAGCATCCCTGGCGGGAGTGAGCGCGATGGCCCGCATCACGCGAACAGAAGTCTTCGTGCATCGCGCGCCCATCGCGGTGCCGGTCGTGAACTCCTTCGGCACGCTGCGCGACCGCCCGGCAGTGTTCGTGCGTGTCGAGGACAGCGACGGCGCATTCGGGTGGGGCGAGGTCTGGTGCAACTTCCCGACCATCGGCGCCGAGCACCGGGCGCGGCTGTTCGACGGCATGATCGCGCCGCGGCTGATGGGGCGCGACCCGGATGCCGACCCGCGCGCGGTCTGGGCCGAGATCGACCGCGCGCTGCATGTCTGGGGCATCCAGTGCGGGGAACCCGGCGCCTTTTCGGCAGCCCTCGCGGGCGCCGACATCGCGCTGCACGACCTGGCCGCGCGGCGCGCGGGCGTGCCGCTGTGGAAGCATCTGGGCGGCCGCGATGCGTCCCCGGTGCCGGCCTACGCCTCCGGCCTGAACCCGGACGAGCAGGCGCTGGCGCAGGTCGAGGAGGCGCGCGGGCGCGGCTACACGCGCTTCAAGATCAAGATTGGCTTCGGCGAACAGCGCGACATGGCGACGCTGGAACCGGTGGTCTCGACGTTGCGCGACGGCGAGCGCGTGATGGTGGACATCAACCAGGGCTGGGACGTCGCGACCGCCTGCCGGATGGTGGGCAAGCTCGCGCGCTTTCCGCTCGGCTGGATCGAGGAACCGCTGCAAGCCGACCGCCCCGCGCATGAATGGGCGATGGTGCGCTGCGCCGCGTCCGCACCGATCGCGGCGGGCGAGAACATCCACGGCGCGCTCGCGTATGCGCAGATGCTGCGCGACGGACATCTCTCCGTCGTGCAGCCCGACATCTGCAAATGGGGCGGCCTGTCCGCGACGCTGCCCGTCGCGCAGGCGATCCTTGGTGCAGGCCAGTCCTACTGCCCGCATTTCCTGGGTGGCGGCGTCGGGCTGATCGCCTCGCTTCACCTGCTCGGCGCCGTGCGCGGACCGGGGCTGGTGGAGGTGGACGCCAACCGCAACCCGTTGCGCGAGGAGGTCGCCGGCGACCTGCTGACGGTGCGCGCGGGCATGCTGGCGCTGCCGCAGGGGCCGGGCCTTGGCTTCACGCCCGACCTGACGTCCTTCGCGTCGATGCGGACGCTGTATCTGGAGGCGCGCGCCTGATCAGCGCGCGGCGCCGCCGCGCTCCTTCCGCAACCCCTGCACCAGCATCAGCTCACCCAGGTTCTGCTGCGTGATCAGGCCGATGAGCCGCCCTTCCGCATCCTCGACCGCGACCGCCGGCGCCGCGGCCTCGCGCAGCGCCTTGAGCGCCGTCGCCAGCGGATCGCGCGGATGCACGGCCGGCAGGTCGCGCTGCATCGCCTCCACGGCCGGCGTGTCCGCTCCCGTCTCCTGCAAGGCGCGGATGATGGCGTCGCGCGTCAGCAGGCCGCGCAGCCGCCCGGCGCCGTCCACGACCGGGAAATCCTGCTGCGGCGTGCGCAGCAGCGCTTCCACCCCAGCCGCGACGCTCGCCGACGCAGGCAGCGCCTCGTAACGGGTCTCCATCGCATCCGCCGCCGTCAGGCCACGGGATGCCTCGCGCAGTTGCGCCTCCGCCGCCTCGCTCGCCGCGCCCAGATAGACGAAGAGCGCGATGAAGATCAGCAGCGGGTTGCCGAACAGGCCGAGCAGACCGAGCCCGAAGGCGACCACCTGCCCGACCCGCGCCGCCGCCTCGGTCGCCCGCGCGAAGCCCATCCGATAGGCCAGCAGCGCGCGCAGCACGCGGCCGCCATCCATGGGGAAGGCCGGCACCAGGTTGAAGACAACCAGAAAGACATTCACCCAGAAGAGCCGCGCCAGCATCGCGACGCCGTGGTTCTCGACCGCCAGCCCCGCCGCCGGGTCCGGAATGCCGCCCAGCGCCAAGGCCAGCGTCAAGGCGATGACCACATTCACCGCAGGGCCGGCCAGCGCGACAAAGATCTCGCGCCCCGGCTCTTCCGGGATGCGCTGCAGCCGCGCGACGCCGCCGATCGGCAGCAGGGTGATGTCGGGCGTCTGGATGCCGTAGCGGCGCGCCGCCGCCACATGGCCGAACTCGTGCAGCACCACGCAGGCGAAGACGAGGGAGATGAAGACCACGCCGTCCACCGCCGCCGCCGTGCCCCCCTGCGCGCCATGCGTGACGGCGATCCAGCCCAGCAGCAGCAGGAAGGTGACGTGGATGCGGATGGTGGTGCCGGCCACCGTGCCGATGGCGAAGGACCAGCCCATGGCGGACTCCCGAACTCAGCAGGTCCCTATAGCAGGGACCCCAGCACCCGGCCGCCCCGAAGCGGCCGGTCCACCCCTGTCGTGCCGGGGAAGGTGATCGGCAGGCCGCGCGCGACACGGGCCGCCAGCACGCCGAAGGCCTGGGCTTCCAGCGCATCCCCGTCCCAGCCCGCGACTTCCACGGCGCGCACGGGTTCCTCGAGCGTGCCGGCCAGCGCGCGCATGATGGCGGGGTTGCGCCGCCCGCCACCGGCCACCAGCCACTGCAGCGGCGGCTCCGGGAAATGGCGGGCTGCGGCGGCCACGCAGACCGCGCAGAACGCGGCAAGGGTCGCAGCGCCATCGGCCGCCGAAAGCTCCCCGGCGCCAGCTTCCTTCAGCGCGCGGTCGAAATCGAGCCGGTCGAGCGACTTTGGCGGCGGCGCCTCCAGGTAGGGGTGCGCCATCAGCCGCCCGAGCACGGCACCATCGGGCTGTCCGGCCAGTGCGAGCTTGCCCTCGGCGTCGTAGTCGCGGCCGGTATGCTGCCGCGCCCAGTCATCCAGCGGCCCGTTCGCCGGGCCCGTGTCGAAGGCGATCAGCCCGCCATCGGCGCCGACCCAGGTGACGTTGCCGACGCCACCGAGGTTCAGGATCGCGAGCGGCTTCGGGAGCGGTGCGCAGAGCACCTGGTGGAACACCGGCACCAGCGGCGCCCCCTGCCCGCCGGCCTCGACATCGGCCGAACGGAAA
>JAYRQX010000625.1:0-4364 GCA_041910415.1 Acetobacteraceae bacterium
GCGATGGACGACAAATTCCACGAGGAATGCGGCGTCTTCGGCATCTGGCATTCCCCCGACGCCGCGGCGCTCGCCGCGCTCGGCCTGCATGCGCTGCAGCACCGGGGGCAGGAAGCCGCGGGCATCGTCTCGCTGGAAGAGAGCGGGGTCTTCCATGTCCATCGCGGCCGGGGGCTGGTGGGCGAGAATTTCGGCGACGCCAAGGTCATCGCGGGGCTGCCGGGGCACGCCGCGATCGGGCACAACCGCTACGCCACCACGGGCGAGACGGCTCTGCGGAACGTCCAGCCGCTCTATGCCGATTTCGAGTTCGGCGGCTTCACCGTGGCGCATAACGGCAACCTGACCAATGCCTACGCCCTTCGCCGCGCGCTGGTGCGGCGCGGCTGCCTGTTCCAGTCCACGACGGACAGCGAGGTCTTCATCCATCTGATCGCCATCAGCCTGTACTCGACCGTCGTCGACCGGCTGATCGATGCGCTGAAGCAGGTGCAGGGCGCCTATTCGCTGGTGGCGCTGCACAACGGCGCGCTGATCGGCGCGCGCGATCCGCTGGGCGTGCGGCCGCTGGTGCTGGGGCGGCTGCAGAATGGCGGCTGGGTGCTGGCTTCCGAGACCTGCGCGCTCGACATCGTCAGCGCCGAGTTCGTGCGCGACGTGGAAGCCGGCGAGATCGTCATCATCGACCACAGCGGCGTGCGCTCGATCAAGCCCTTCGGGCGCGGGCAGAACCGCTTCTGCATCTTCGAATACATCTACTTCGCGCGCCCTGACTCGGTCGTGGAGGGCACGCCCGTCTACGACACGAGGAAGCGCATCGGCGCGGAGCTTGCGCGCGAGAGCGGCGTGCCGGCCGACGTGGTGGTGCCGGTGCCCGATTCCGGCGTGCCGGCCGCCATGGGCTACGCGGCCGAGGCCGGCATCCCCTTCGAACTCGGCATCATCCGCAACCACTATGTCGGCCGCACCTTCATCGAGCCGACGGACCAGATCCGCCACCTCGGCGTGAAGCTGAAGCACAGCGCCAACCGCGCGATGATCGAGGGCAAGCGCGTGGTGCTGGTCGATGATTCCATCGTGCGCGGCACGACGTCGAAGAAGATCGTGGAAATGGTCCGCCAGGCAGGCGCGAAGGAGGTGCATATGCGCATCTCGTCGCCCCCCACGACGCACAGCTGCTACTACGGCATCGACACGCCCGAGCGGTCCAAGCTCATGGCCGCCACGCACGACGTGGACGAGATGGCGCAGATCATCGGCGTGGACAGTCTCGCCTTCATCTCGCTCGACGGTCTCTATCGCGCACTGGGCAAGCCGGGGCGGGATGCGGCACGGCCCCAGTACTGCGACGCCTGCTTCACGGGCGACTACGCGATCAAGCTGTCGGACCTGGAAGACAATACCGAAAAGCAGCTGTCGTTGCTGCAGCCCGCCGCGGGGCAGTGAACGTCTGAATGCCCCCACCCCAGCCCTCTCCCGCTTCGCAGGGGAGGGAGCGTCTCCCTTCCCGGTGAGCGGAGCGAACGGGGGAGGGTCGGGGTGGGGGCACATCCTCCGCCGAACCAACTGATGAAGACCCCCTGACATGCCCCTCCTCAGCGAACGCATCGCCCTCGTCACCGGCGCGTCCCGCGGCATCGGCGCCGCCGTTGCGGTCGAGCTCGCGCGCCTCGGCGCGCATTGCGTGCTGATCGGCCGCAGCCAGGGCGGGCTCGAGGAAACGGATGACGCGATCCGCGCCGCGGGCGGCACCGCGACGCTGCTGCCCTTCGACCTCGCCAGGGATTCCGAGAAGATCGACGCGATCGGGCCTTCGATCGTCGAGCGCTTCAAGCGGCTCGACATCCTCGTCCACAATGCCGGCGTGCTGGGGAAGCTGACGCCGGTCGGGCATATCGAGCCCAAGGACTGGAACGAGGCGGTCGCCGTGAACCTGACCGCGGCCTGGCGCCTGATCCGCACCTGCGAGCCGCCGCTGCGCGCCTCGGATGCCGGCCGCGCGGTCTTCGTCACCACCGGCCGGGTGCCGCGCCCGCATGCCTATTGGGGCCTCTACGGCGCGACCAAGGCCGGGATGGAGCACCTGGTGCTCACCTGGTCGCAGGAGATCACCCAGACCCGGCTCAAGGTGAACCTGTTCGACCCCGGCATCGTCGCGACGCGGATGCGCGCCCAGGCGATGCCGGGCGAGGACCCGGCATCGCTGAACCGGCCCGAGGACGTGGCGCCGGCGCTGGTGGCGCTGTGCGGTCCGGGCGAGCAGCGGAACGGCGAGATCCTGCGCATTCCCCCCAGGCAGGCCTGACCGCCCGCCATTTTGCGCGCCTGTCGTACCGTGGTTAGCATCCCGCCCATCAACGGGTTCGGGAGGATGCGGCCATGTCCCAAGGGCATGTCTTTGCCGGCGTGGTGCGCTGGCCGGGCGGCGGGCTGCAGAGCGCACCGCCGGACACGCTGGGCGGGGTCTTCCGCATGCCGGTGGGCGGCGGCGCCTGGGAACACTTGACGCACGGCCTGCCCGGGGAATGCCACGTCCCCTGCGTCACCGTATGCCCGCATGACGGAAGCCGCATCTATGCGGGCACGCAGGACGGGCCCTATGTCAGCACCGATGCCGGCGAGACCTGGCGGCGGCTGGATTTCCCGCGCCGCGACCGGCAGGTCTGGTCCATCGCCGTGCATCCCCGCGATGCGCGAAGGATCTATGTCGGCACTTCCCCCCTCGGCGTCTTCGTCAGCGAGGATGGCGGCGGCACCTGGCGGGATGCGCCGTCCGCCGTGTTGCCCGACGTCACGGAGATGGGCAGTTTCCGCAATCGCGTGATGCGCTTCGCCTTCAACCCCACGAACCCCGCGGAGATGTTCGCGGCGCTGGAGGTGCGTGGCGTGATCCGCAGCACCGATGGCGGCGCCACCTGGTCCGATTGCAGCGACGACCTGATCCGCCTCGCGGAGCAGGAGCACCTGAAGAGCGCGATCCTGACGAAGCACACGGCCGAGGGGATGCTCGACGTGCATGCGGTGGCGGTCAGCGCGGCGGCGCCCGACGTGCCGATCCTCGCGCTGCGCATGGGCCTGTTCCGCAGCGAGGACCACGGCGCGCATTGGACGGATTACGAGATGCGCAAGCGCAGCCCGATCTTCTACGGCCGCGACGTGCGCGTCAGCCCGCACGACCCCAAGGTGGTCTATGCGACGCTGTCCACCGCCGCGTCGGGCAAGACCGGCACGGTCTGGCGCAGCACCGACCTCGGCCGCAGCTGGGCGCGCTTCGATACGCCGACCAGGGCGGCGAGCACCATGATGGCGGTCGTGCCGTCCCCGCGCGAGGCCGGCGTGGTCTATGCGGCCGCGCGCAAGGGGCAGGTCTTCGGCACCGTGGATGGCGGCACGACCTGGCAGGAGACGCCGCTGCCCAAGGGGTGCACGGGCGTCATGGCGCTGGCGGTGAACTGAGCGTGCCGCGTATTCCGCGTCGCGCCGCGCTCGGCGGCGCGCTGGCCCTGCCCTTCGCGGCGCGGGCGCAGGAAGCCTGGCCGTCGCGCCCCGTGCGCTGGGTGATCCCGTTTCCCGCCGGCGGTGGCGTGGATGTGGTCTCGCGGCTGATCGCGACCCGCCTGAACGAGGCCACCGGCCGCTCCTTCGTGGTCGAGAACATCGCCGGCGGGTCGGGCATCGTCGGGTCCCATTCCGTCGCGCGGGCCGAGCCCGATGGCACCACGATGCTGATGCAGACCTATTCGAGCGCGGTGGTGAACCCCGCGATCATGCGCAACCTGCCCTATGACCCCGTGGCCGCCTTCGCGCCGGTTTCGCTTGTCGCGATGATGCCCATGCTGATCGTGGCGCATCCGTCGGTGCCGGCGCGAACGGTGCCGGAGCTGATCGCGCTGCTGCGCGCCCATCCCGGGCGCTACAATTACGGCTCTTCAGGGCCGCGGACGCTGCCGCACCTCGCCATGGCCATGTTCGCGCAACAGGCCGGGGTGCGGATGGAGCATGTGGCCTATCGCGGCACCGGGCCGGCCGCGCAGGCGCTGCTCTCCGGCGAGATTGCTCTTCTCGTGGACAGCGTCGCGGCGCAGCGCGGCCACATGCGGGCGGGGACGACGCGGGCGATCGCGGTCATCACGCGCAGCCGCTCGGCGCTGCTGCCGGAGGTGCCCGCGGTCGCCGAAGGCGGGCTGCCGGATTTCGACCTGAGCTTCTGGGCGGCCATGTTCGGCCCGGCTGGCCTGCCGCCGGCGATCGCCGACCGCCAGGCAACGCTGATCCGCGACGCCATGCGCGAACCGGCGCTGGCGGCGCGGCTGGCGGATATGGGTGTCGAGACGGTGGGCTCCACGCCCGCCGAGCTCGGCACC
>JAYRQX010000626.1:0-8010 GCA_041910415.1 Acetobacteraceae bacterium
GCCGGACAGGGCGGGCCAGTGCAGGTGCGGCACGCGGAGCCGGATCTCGCTGGCGCCGCCATCGGCGCGCGGCGGGATGGGGCCGGCCATGAAATCATGCGTGCCCGGCTGCCGCGCCAGGGCATGCGCCGTGCCGTCCACGATCAGTTCGAGCGCGCCTTCATTCGCCGCGTCGCCCAGTTGCGGCAGCGTGACCCGGGCGCGCAGCGGCCGGCTGCGGTCCACGAAGACCTCGAAGCGCGCATCGTGGCCCGGGCCGGTCCAGCGGAAGGCGCCGGCGCGGCCGTATTCCAGCATGTGGACGCCATCGGCCGTGCGCAGCGCCTCGTTGGCCCGGATCTCGGCGCGGGCGGGAAGGGCGGGCGTGGCGGGGGAGGCGATGTCGCGCGATGCGGGTGCGGATGGCGCCCGTGCCGCCTCCTCGGACGGCGCCTGGCCCTGGCAGGCGAGGGCCGCGTCGCGGATCTGCAGGGCGCGCCCATAGAGCTCGACCCGGTCGCGAATGGCCGCGATCTCCGCGCGCATGTCCTCGATGCGCGCGGCGATGCGCTGCATCACGCCATCGCCGAAGGGGTCCCCGTCCTGATTCATCCCGCACTTCCCATGGCCGGGGCGAGATGGCGACATCCCATCCGCGCCGCGTCTTGCCGCACCGGCATTCCCCCGCCCCTGGAAGCCTGTGCGGCGCTACTGTAACCCTCTCCCATCCCAAGCAGAAGCGGGACGGAGCGCCGATGATCGCGGTCGATGCCTTCCTGGACGACATCCCGAAGCTGCACAGCTGGGATGGCGGCCAGAGCTGGAACACCGGCGGCTTCGGACCGGCCGAGCTCGGCTGGATGATCGCCGCCATCGCGGAACGCTTCGGCGCCGGCAGCCATATCGCCGAGACCGGCTGCGGCTGCTCGACCCTCGCCTTCCTGCTGACGGCGCCGGCCCGGGTGCACTCGATCTCCTTCGACGGCGACGTCTTCGACCGGCTCCGCGCCTACGCGACCGGCAACGGCATTCCGCTGCTGCCGCTCGAAATCCATGCCGCGCAGTCCGAGCGCGTCGTTCCGCGCCTCGCCGGGGAGTATGAGCGGCGGGGTCTGTCCCTGGATGTCGCGCTGCTCGATGGCGGGCATGGCTGGCCGACGGTCTTCGTGGATTATTGCTACCTGAACGCCGCGCTCGGGAAGGGTGGGCTGCTGATCGTGGACGACTTCCACATCCATTCGGTGAAGGAGCTCGCGCGCTTCCTGTCGGAAGACCCGCGCTACCGGCTGCTGCGCCGCTTCGACAAGACGCTGGTCTTCGAGAAGCTCGAGGATTTCCGCTTCCTGCCGGATTTCGGCGGCCAGCCCTATGTCATGCGCCGGACCGAGGAGGACACCGAGGTCGGCCGCCGCTTCGACTACTGATACCAACGGCCGAATGCTTCGACCGTTGGTATTCGTCTTTGCTGACCCTCATGCGCCGGGCGCAAACCTCCGGTTTGCTTGGCTCGCCGGACCACCGGCGGGCACCGTTCGGCGCCTCGGCCCTGCGGGCCGCAGGTCATACCATCGGCAAGCCGGTATGAGCGAGCGCGCCGCGCAGCACGCGGACCAGGCCCCGCTCCGTCTCCAGGCTGCGCTGCTGCAGGCCCTGGGCGAAGTGGTTCATGTTGTGCCAGCAGACCGGCCAGAGCGCCGCGAACAGCCGCTCCATCGCCTCCGGCCCCTGCGCGACAAGCCGCCGGAATTCCGCGAGGCAGGCGCCCAGGCGTTCGGCGGGATCCTCGATCTCGTCGTAGCTCTCGTCGATCGCCGGCGCGAAGGTCTGGAAGCCGGTGGCCCTGAGCGCGGCGAGCGTGCCGCGGTTCCCGGCGACCAGGAACGGCATGCCGTGGAAGAGCGGCTTCAGCGACTTCTCGGTGAAGCGCACCACGTCCCGCCGCATCTCGGATTCCGTCACCAGCGCCAGGAAGGCGCGGCGATGCAGGTCGAAGCCCGGATCGGATCCGATATCGGCGCCCTCGGGCGGTTCCCCGGGGCGGAGCGGCAGGGACGGGCGGAGCGCCAGGAAGGCCGCGATGTCCGAGGCGAAGCCGGGATAGGTCGCCTCGGCCCGCGGCAGCACGGCGTCCACGCCGAAATCATCCTCCCCGTAGCGGCCGAGCCGGCAGGAGACGATGCCCTGATCCAGCAGCCCGTGCCGCGCGAGGTGGCCGAGCACGACGAGCCGGTGTTCCTTCGCGCGGTTGTTGAGGCAGAGGAAGGGGCGCGTGCCGGCCGCCGCCGATCGCCCGGTGATCGCCCGCATCTCGGCCAGCGAGGGGACCGCGTTGCGGCGTCGGATGACCATCTCCTCCAGGTAGTAGTGGTAGTCGAACAGCCGCATCGGCGCGAAAGCCGGCTGGCCGCGCAGCCAGCGGCCGTACTGCGCGGGCAGCAGGGCGTTCTGGTGCAGCAGCACCACCCGGGACGGCGGCACCTTCAGCTGCTCGAAGGCGAGATGCATCTGGAAGAGGTGCTCGCCGGAGAGCGCCGGGCCTTCGGAACTGCAATCCAGCAGCAGCGAGGCGCCGCCGGCGAGCAGCCGCACCGAGGCCGGGTCCGCCAGGACCTCGCGGAGCGATTCGGCCGCCGTGCCGAAGGAATCGATTCCCCTGAGCAGGAAAAAGCCGGGCCGGTCCGGCGGCGACCCCGCGCCGGACCAGAAGACCTCGAAGGTGTCGCCGCGATGGGCCGCCTGGCGGAGGAAGAACTGGCGGGGGCCGGTCGGCAGCAGCCGGATGCGGCTCATCGCCGGCCCCGCCTTGCCGGGGCGGCCTCTGCGGTCCTGGGGCGGCGTGGTCGGAGCATCCGGGGGCGATCCCTTTCGCGGCCATAGAGTGAAGCCCCGGCCCCGTCGTCAAGCGCAAGGGAGGAATGCGCCATGCTGCTTGGCGCGGAGGGGCGAACCGGGATAGGGGAAGCCCATGTCGAGCCCCCCCGCCATCGCCATCGGCAGCGACCATGCCGGACTGCCCCTGAAATCCGCCCTGAAGGCGGCGCTGGAGGCGGCCGGGCACAGGGTCCTCGATGTCGGCACGGAGTCGCCGGCTTCGGTGGACTATCCGGACTTCGCCCATGCCGCCTGCGCGGCGGTCGAGGACGGGCGCGCCCGCTTCGGCGTACTGGTCTGCGGATCGGGCATCGGCATGGCGATCAGCGCCAACCGCCATGCCGGCATCCGCGCCGCCGTGCTGCACGACACCACCGAGGCCCGGCTGACCCGCGCCCACAACGATGCCAATGTCGCCTGCTTCGGCGCGCGGCTGACCGGGGAGGAACTGGCGCTCGATGCGCTGAAGACCTTCCTTGCCACGGAATTCGAAGGCGGCCGCCATCAGCGGCGGCTGGCAAAAATCACCCCCGCCTGAGGGATCCCCGCCATGAACGACGCGACCCACGCCGCCCCCACCCATGCCCGCTTCTTCCAGGCCTCGCTGGGCGAGTCCGATCCGGAACTCGCCGGCGCCATCCTGAAGGAGCTCGGCCGCCAGCAGGACGGCATCGAGCTGATCGCGTCGGAGAACATCGTCTCCCGCGCCGTGCTGGAAGCCCAGGGCAGCGTGCTGACCAACAAGTATGCCGAGGGCTATTCGGGCCGCCGCTACTATGGCGGCTGCGAGTTCGTGGATGTCGCCGAGAACCTGGCGGTCGGGCGCGCCTGCCAGCTGTTTGGCTGCGCCTTCGCCAATGTGCAGCCGCACAGCGGCGCGCAGGCGAACCAGGCGGTCTTCCTGGCGCTGCTGCGGCCGGGCGACGCCTTCATGGGCCTCGACCTCGCCGCCGGCGGGCACCTGACCCATGGCTCGCCCGCCAACCTCTCGGGCAAGTGGTTCAAGCCGGTGCCCTACACGGTGCGCCGGGAGGACCAGCGGATCGACATGGAGGAGGTCGCGCGCATCGCGCGGGAGGCCAGGCCCAAGCTGATCATCGCCGGCGGCTCGGCCTATGCGCGGCACTGGGATTTCGCACGGTTCCGCGCCATCGCCGATGAAGTGGGCGCCTGGTTCATGGTGGACATGGCCCATTTCGCGGGCCTCGTCGCGGGCGGATCGCACCCCTCGCCCTTCCCGCATGCGCATGTCGCGACGACGACCACGCACAAGACGCTGCGCGGGCCGCGGGGCGGCATGATCCTGACGAATGACGAGGCGCTGGCGAAGAAGTTCAACAGCGCGGTCTTCCCGGGGCTGCAGGGCGGGCCGCTGATGCACGTGATCGCCGCCAAGGCGGTCGCGTTCGGAGAGGCGCTGAAGCCCGAGTTTCGCGCCTATGCCGACCAGGTCGTGAAGAACGCGGCGACGCTGGCCGCCGAGCTCAAGAACCAGGGGCTCGACCTCGTCACCGACGGCACCGACAACCACCTGATCCTCGTGGATCTCAGGCCGAAGCGCCTGACCGGGAAGCTCGGCGAGGCCGGGCTGAACCGCGCCCACCTGACGTGCAACAAGAACGCCATCCCCTTCGATCCCGAGAAGCCGATGGTGACCTCGGGCGTGCGCCTGGGCTCCCCGGCCGCGACCACGCGCGGCTTCGGGGAGGCCGAGTTCCGCGAGGTCGGCCGGCTGATCGGCGAGGTGCTGGACGGGCTCGCCGGCGCGAACGCGCCGGACGGCAACCCGGCGGTCGAGGCCAAGGTGCGCCATCGCGTGCAGGAACTCTGCCGGAAGTTCCCCATCTATCGCTGACGATGGGCGCCCGGTGCAATCCGGGCTTTGAATCCGCATCGCGGCGTGCAACTCCCGTTGCGCGTTGCAGACATGCGCGATTCGCGCGGCGTCGCGGCGGCCCAGGCCGGAGACTGACCATGCGCTGTCCTTTCTGCGGCGCCGAGGACACCCAGGTGAAGGACAGCCGTCCCGCCGAGGACGGCGCCGCCATCCGCCGCCGCCGCGCCTGCGGCGCCTGCGGCAGCCGCTTCACGACGTTTGAACGTGTGCAACTGCGCGACATCACGGTGGTGAAGACCGACGGATCGAAGGAGCCCTTCGACCGCGACAAGCTCGCGCGCTCCATCCGCATCGCGCTCAGGAAGCGCCCGGTGGACGACGACCGGATCGAGCGCGTCGTCACGGGCATCCAGCGGCGCCTCGAGACCGAGGCCGAGGCCGAGGTCCCGTCCCGCCAGATCGGGGAGCTGATCATGGAGACGCTGAAGGACGTGGACCAGGTGGCCTATGTCCGCTTCGCCAGCGTGTACAGGAACTTCAACGAGGCGAAGGACTTCCACGCCTTCCTCGGGGACCTCGACAAGAAGGAATGATACCGGCGGCACGAGGTTTTGCCTCGTGCCGAGGCCGCGAATGCGGCCCGCCGGCGGTCCGGCGAAGCCAAGCCCGCGGAGCGGGCGCCCGGCGAATGAGGGCATGCAAAGACCGATACCACCGGTCGAAACATTCGACCGGTGGTATGATCAGGCGGCGCGCTGGAAGCGCTTCGTCGAATAGGGCTCCGGGTCGATGAAGGGCGTGCGGCCCGCGACCAGGTCCGCGATCAGCCGCGCCGTCCCGGGGCCGCCGGACATGCCGAGATGGCCATGCCCGAAGGCCAGGAACACGTTGGGATGCTTGGGCGCGCGCGCGATGACGGGCACGCTGTCGGGCACCGAGGGCCGGCGCCCCATCCAGACCGTCGTGCCCGACCCGCTCAGCCCCGGCAGCAGCTTGCGCGCATTCGCGAGCAGCGCCTCGGCCCGCCGCCAGTCCGGCACGGCCTCGAGCCCCGCGAATTCCACCGTGCCGGCCAGGCGCAGCCCCGTCTCCATGGGCGTGGCGAAGAACTTCTCCGCGCCGAAGCAGACGGGCAGGCGCAGATCGATCGAGGGATCCGTCACCATCAGGTGGTAGCCGCGCTCGGTCTCCAGCGGCACGGACGTCCCGACCTCGTCCGTGAACATTCTTGAATAGGCCCCCGCCGCGACGACCAGGGCGTCGAAGGGCATCTCGCCGATGCGCGTGCGGAGGCGGTCGGGCCCCGCGGCGCCGAAGCCGATGCCTGTGACCTCGTCGCGCAGGAACCGTCCGCCCGCCGCGACGAAGTTCTCGACGACGATGTTCACCAGGCGGTTGGGGTTGCGCGTCTGGGTGTTGTCGGGGAACAGCAGCCCGGCCTGGAGGTCGCGCGACAACTCCGGCACCAGTTGCCGGATCTCGTCGGGGCCGAGCTGTTCGGTGCGATGCCCGTGCTCATCGCGCAACGCCTGCACGAGCAGGTCGGTGGCCCCTGAGGGCCGCTGCTTCCACACGTACAAATGCCCGGTCGGGTGGATGTTGTCGCGGAACTGCTCGGGCGAGAGCAACGCGCGGTAGCCGTCGAGCGTGCCGCTGTTCAGCGCGTTCAGCGCATCGCTCGCCGCGCGCACCACGTCCGGCCTGCTCGCCTGCACCCATTTCAGCAGCCAGGGCGCGACCTTCAGCGCATAGGCGCGCCGCACCGCGAGCGGCCCGAGCGGATCGAACAGCCATTTCGGCACCTTGCTCAGCATCCCCGGCAGCGCCATCGGCACGCAGGAAGCGGGGCTGATCGCACCCGCATTGCCGAAGGAGGAGCCAAGGCCGGGCTCGTCGCGATCGATCAGCGTGACCGCATGCCCCTCGCGCTGGAGCGTCAATGCCGTGCAGGCACCGATGATGCCGGCCCCGATGACAACGATTTTTTTCAACGCTTCCCCCTCAGCCACGGCGCACGCTCCATGGGAAGGCCGACGGGCCCGGTACGATGCCGGAGATGTCGGACCGGTAGGCCGTCTTCGGCATGAAGATGCCGAGCGGCACCGAGGGCGCATCCTCGAAGGCGATGGCCTGGATGCGGTCCACCAGCGCCTGCTGCGCGGGCTCGTCGGCCGCCTGCAGCCAGTCCTGCGTGAGTTGCTCGATGGCCGCGCTCTCGTACCAGCCGAAGAAGCCCGTGCGCCCCTGGCCGCGGATCATGGAGTTGAGCGCGGGGTTCGCCATGGAGCGGCTTTTCCAGAGCGTGTGGAAGATGCTCCAGCCGCCGCGGTCCAGCGGCTCGCGCGACCCGCGCCGTTGCAGCACCGTGCCCCAGTCCATGGTCTGGAGATCGACGTTGAAGCCGAGGCGGCGCAGCATCTCGGCGGTGATGGGGCCATTGGGCGAGAGCAGCGCGAAGTCGCTGGGGTTCATGACGACCACACGTTCGCCGCGGTAGCCGGCCTCCTCGACGCGCCGCTTCAGACGATCAAAGTCCTTGGGGCCGCCCATGATCGGCGCGCCCACGGTGTCGCGCACCTGCGGCAGTCCCATCGGGAACATGCTGTGGCAGGGGCGCCAGAACTGCGGGTCGCCGCCGCTGATCACGGTCATGTAGTCGGCCTGGTTCACCGCCTCCAACACGATGCGGCGGAGCCGCGGATTGTCGAAGGGCGGGTGCAGCGTGTTGAAGCGGAGATAGGAGATGAACCCCAGGGGATCATAGGGCTGCAACCTGATCTCCCGCCGTCGCGCCAGCACGGGCGCGAGGTCGGAATCGACATATTCCCACCAATCCACGCTGCCCGATTGCAGCGCGGCCGAGGCGGTCGAGCTGTCCGGGATCACATGCCATTCGATACGGTCGAAATGCGCGACCTTGCCGCCGGCGCTCAGCGACGGCGCCTCCTGCCTGGGCAGATAGCCCTCGAACTTCGCGTAGGCGACGCGGCTGTTGGAGACGTAGTCGCCGGGGAGGAAGCGATAGGGGCCGGAGCCCACGATCTCCGGCACCGCCGTGAAGGGATCGGTGCGCGCAAGCCGCTCCGGCATGATGAAGGCCGGGATCGGCCCGACATAGCCGAGCGCCACCAGCAATTGCGGGAAGGGGCGCTTGAGGCGGATGCGCACGGTGCGGTCGTCCGCGGCCTCGAAGGCCTCGACCGCCGCGCCGAGCGTCTGGCCGAAGGTGTCGCGCCGCGACCAGCGCGCGAGGCTCGCCGCGCAATCCCTGGCGCGCACGGGCTCGCCATCATGGAAGCGCAGCCCCTCGCGCAGCCGGATCA
>JAYRQX010000627.1:0-3387 GCA_041910415.1 Acetobacteraceae bacterium
CGCCATTGCCGCGGCGCTGCGGTCCAGCGTGCCCGTCATGCCACCGAGGCGCGCCAGCACGGCCCCGCACAGCAGCAGGCCGAGCGCGAGGAACAGCCCATGGCCGAGGCGCAGCGCGAAGCGGTGGTCGATGTAGCGGAACTCGCTGCTGACATGCGCCAGGCCGAAGAGCGCGAGCGCGGTCGTGTAGGTGGCGAGCGGCAGCGCGACCGAGGCGAAGAAGACCAGCGCGACCCCGGTCGCCGCGCATGTTGCCGCAAGCCGACCCATCGCGAGGGGTGCTAGCCCCGCATCGCCGCGCGGTACCGCTCCAGCATCTGCACGCCGTCGGGCCCCGCGCGCTGCACCCATTCCTGCGTCTGGCGGGCGCCGATCTCGCGCAGCTGGGCCATGAAGGCATCGCCCGGGCGGACCACCTGCATGCCCTGCGCGGCCAGGCGCTCCGACATCTCGCGCTCGGCGGCCCTGGCCATCTCCAGCCCGCGCACGGTCGCGCGCTGCGACGCCTCGCGCACCGCGGTGCGATCGGCCTCGCTCAACCCGTTGAAGGCACGGGCGTTCGCGAAAATCAGGTTGCGCGCGCGCATACCGCCGACATCGGTGAAGACCCGCGCATAATCCCAGGCCGAGGTGTCCACGCCGGTCTGTGCCGAGGTGAACATCACGCTGATGACGTTGGTCGCGAAGGCCTGCGCCACTTCGGCAACCTGCACCGTGGTCGGCTGCGCGCCCATGATCTCCGCCATGCGCACGGTCAGGTTGTTGTAGCTGCGGAAGCGCGTGCCGCGGAAATCCTCGACCGAGCGGATTTCCTGGCGCGTGTAGAAACCCTGGCTCGGCCAGGGGACGAAGTACAGCGGGATCAGCTGCTGGCGTTCCAGCCGCGCCCGGATGAAGGGCTGCGTCGCCACGTTCAGCGCCGCTGTCGCTTCCCAGGTGTCGGCCAGGAAGGGGATGCCGTCCACTTCGAAGAACGGGTCCTCGTTGCCATAGACCGAGAGCAGGATCTCGCCGATCTGCACCTGGCCCTGCTGCACGCCACGCTTGATCTGGCCCATCGGCAGCAGCGTGGCGTTGCTGTGGAGCTGGATGGAAAGCCGGCCATTCGTCGCGCGTTCGACATCCTCGATGAAGGCGCGGATGTTGCGGGTGTGGAAGTTGCCGTCGGGGTAGGGGCTCGCCATGACCCAGCGGGTCTGGGCTGCGGCGGGCCGGCTGATGGCACCGGCGGTGCCCAGGGTCGCCGCGCCCAGCAGGGCCCGGCGGCTTGCGGTGAATGGCATGGTTCTTCATCCTCCCTTGGCGGCTCGTGGCCGCCCCGGCCCCATGGTCACCGACGGGGCGGCGGTCGCGCAAGCGCGCGCAACCCAACGGGCAAGGCGGTCATGCCCCGGATATTCCGCCACTGGGGGTTGTATCACGAAATCGCGATTTTTTGGATTGCAACCCGGAATAGCCCCTGTTATGAGAATGGCACCGAAGGCCAGCCGGACTCGCGGCGCAGCAGGTGCTGCCGCCCGGCGATCCAAGGGAGCCGGTAATGTCCTGGTTTACCGCCCACACCTTGCTCCAGACGCTTCGCTCCCGGCGGGGGGTGACTGCGGCCGAATACGCGGTGATGTCCGTCGCGCTCGTCGCCCTCTGCGCGGTCTGCGGCGTCATGGTCGGCCAGTGGTTCGGCCCGACGCTCGGCGCCGTCACCGGCGTGATCAACGGCGGCTGAAGCGCCGCCCCGGGCCCGCGCCGCGCCCGGCTCAGCCCTTCGCCACCGCCTCTGAAAGCCGCCGCCCGAAGGCGGCAGTCCCGAGAGTCCCACCCAGATCCCGCGTCGCTTCCCCCGCGCGCAGCGCCGCCCCGATCGCCTGTTCGATCGCGGCCGCTGCGGCGGCATAGGCGTTCTGGCCCGTCCGTTCCGCCTGCCAGCCCAGCAGCATCGCCGCCGAGAGCACGAGCGAACAGGGATTCGCCCTGTCCTGGCCCGCGATATCGGGCGCCGATCCATGCGCGGCCTGGGCCATGCAGTGCGCATCCCCCGCATTGATGGACCCGCCGAGGCCGAGGCTGCCCGAGAGCTCCGCCGCCTGGTCGGACAGGATGTCGCCGAACATGTTGGTGGTGACCACCACGTCGAAGCGGCCGGGATCGCGGATCAGCAGCGCGGCCATGGCGTCCACGATGACCGTGTCCAGCGTGACATCGGGGAATTCCTCGGCGACCCTGCGGCAGGCGTCAAGGAACATGCCATCCCCCTTGCGCAGCACATTGGCCTTGTGGACGGCCGTCACCTTCCGCCGCCGCCGGGCCGCCAGCCGGAAGGCCGTGCGCGCGATCCGCTCGCAGCAACTCCAGGTTATGCGGCGCATCGAGACGACGACATCCTTGGTCACGCGGATTTCCGCATTGCCTTCCTCCATGTTGCGGTCGGCGTAGAAGCCCTCGGTGTTCTCGCGGACGATGACGAGGTCGAAGGGCCTGCCGAGCGGGTTCGGCACGCCGGGCCAGGTGCGTGCCGGACGGATGTTGCCGTAGAGGTCGAGCCCGCGGCGGAAGAAGGCGGAGGGGTTGATCTCGCCCCTGGACGGGTCGCCGAGGCCGATCGAATCCATCGGCCCCATGACGAAGCCGTCGGCCGCGCGCACCGCCTCCGCCAGTTCCGGCCGCAGCGAGGTTCCGTCGCGCGCGAGGGATTCCCGCCCCGCGCGCTCCATCACGTAATCCAGGCCGAGCCCGAAGCGGGCATCCGCGGCGCGCAGCACGTCCAGCGTGACCGCGGTGATTTCGGGACCGATCCCGTCGCCCGGGATGATGACGAGGCGCATGGCGATATTCTCTTCGACTGGACGCGCCCAGTCTCGGGCGGCCCCGTTCATGCGACAACCCTTTGCAATCCGAGGTACGACTGCGGTAAACGGCCCGCCCTTGCCCGAGGACGTCCGATGACCGCCATCCCCCGCCGCCTGGCGCTCGCCGCGCCCGCCCTGCTGTTCGGCACGCGCGGCATGGCGCAGCCTGCCTGGCCGACGCGCCCCGTCACGCTGCTGGTGCCCTTCGCCGCCGGCGGGTCGAACGACGTGGTGGGCCGCATGGTGGCCCCGCATCTCGAACGGAAATTCGGCCAGCCCTTCGTGGCCGACAACCGGCCGGGCGGCGGCGGCACGCTGGGGATGGGCATGGTCGCGCGGGCGCGGCCGGACGGCTACACGATCCTGGTCTCCTCGGCGTCGAACCACGTCTTCCACCCGCTGATCGCGCGCGAGCCGAACACCCGCGATGCGCGGGAGGCCTTTGCCGGCATCTCCCTGCTGACGGACGTGCCGAACGTGGTCGCGGTGCATCCCTCCGTGCCGGTCTCCACCGTGCCGGAACTGATCGCCTGGATCCGCGCGC
>JAYRQX010000628.1:0-3181 GCA_041910415.1 Acetobacteraceae bacterium
GCGGAACGCCCGCCCGATAGCCGGACGGACCGGCGGGCGCGCCTGATGATGTCGTGGGGCCACCGGTTGACGCCGGCGGCCCCGGGCGGCGTCCTGGAGGTCGAAGCCGCACGGATTCGCCCCATGGACCAGCCCCCTGCCCGCCCCAAGATCGCCGAGACGGTGATCGCCCCCACGGTGAAGCTGCGCGAGGCGCATATCGGCCGCTGCTGCGAGGTGCTCGACCGCACGCGCATCCAGTACGGCACGCTCGGCGACTTCTCCTATCTCGGCACGGATTGCCAGGTGGCGGATGCATCGATCGGCCGGTTCTGCGCCATCGCGGCCAATGTACGGATCGGGCCGCCGAACCACCCGATGGAGCGGCCTTCGCTGCACCGCTTCACCTATTGCCCGGAATACTATGACGCGACGAAGACGCGCGACGCGGGGTTCTTCGCGGCGCGGCGGGCGGCGCGGGTGACGATCGGGAACGATGTCTGGATCGGGCATGGGGTGACCGTGCTGGCCGGCGTGACGGTCGGCGATGGCGCGGTGCTGGCGGCCGGCGCGGTGGTGGCGAAGGATGTCGCGCCCTACACCATCGTGGGCGGCGTGCCGGCGAAGCCGATCCGCGCGCGGTTTCCGGCGGAGATCGCCGCGCGGCTGCAGCGCATCGCCTGGTGGGACTGGCCGTTCGAGGTGATCATGGAACGGCTGGCGGAATTCCAGTCCGCCGATGTGGAAGCGTTCTGCGACAGGTGGGACCCGCGCGGTTAGGGAGAGGCTGATGGCCAGGGCGATTGTGCTGCGCGAATACGGCGGGCCGGAGGTGCTGCGGCTGGAAGATCGTTCTGTGCCTGCGCCGGGACCGGGCGAGTTGCGCGTGCGGCAGACCGCCATCGGGGTGAATTTCCACGACTGCTACGTGCGGTCGGGGCTGTACCGGACGCTCGATCTGCCTGGCGTGCCGGGGATCGAGGCGGCGGGGATCGTGGAGGAGGTCGGGCCTGATGTGAGCGGCTTCGCGGTGGGGGAGCGCGTGGGCTACGTGACCGGCGCCTATGGCGCCTATGCCAGTGAACGGGTGCTGCCGGCGGCGGTGGCGCTGAAGCTGCCGGAGGGGCTGGACGACGTGCTGGCCGCGACGGTGCTGCTGAAGGGGCTGACGGCCGAGATGCTGCTGCGCCAGGTGCATCGGGTGCGGGCCGGCGAGGTGGTGCTGGTGCACGCGGCAGCGGGCGGCGTGGGGCGGCTGCTCTGCCAGTGGGCGGCGCATCTGGGGGCGATGGTGATCGGCACGGCGGGATCGGACGCGAAGGCCGCGGTGGCGCGCGCTTCGGGCTGCGCGCATGTGGTGCTGTATCGCGAGGAAGATTTTGTCAGCCGCGTGCGCGAGATCACCGGCGGGCGCGGGGTGGACGTGGCGTATGACAGCGTGGGGCGGGACACCTTCGATGGCTCGCTGGAGTGCCTGGCACTGCGCGGGCATCTGGTGAATTTCGGGCAGGCCTCGGGGCCCGTGGCGCCGTTCCAGGTGGCGCGGCTGGCGGCGAAATCGAACAGCCTGACGCGGCCGATCCTGTTCCACTTCATCGCGGAACGCGCGGCGCTGGAGCGGATGGGGGCGGCGCTGTTCGACGTACTGCGATCGGGCGCGGTACAGGCGGAGGCGGGGGAGACGCTCTCGCTGGGCGAGGCGGCCGAGGCGCATCGGCGGTTGGAGACGCGGGAGGCCGCGGGGCCGATGGTGCTGGTGGGGTAGTGGCATCGCTTGGCGCGGCGGATAGCCCCACCCCGGCGTTCGCGTCGTCGCCCCGCCCGTTCTGGCTGTCATCCGGCCGATGCCCGCGCATCGCACCGGCATTGCGGTGCCTCAAGGCAGCAGCCGGACAAGGGCGCTAGTCACCATTCACGAAGGCAGCGCGCAGCCCCGCCAGTGCCGTGGAGAGGTGATGCCGACATGCGTGCAAGTCTATCCCTCGCTTTTCTTGGCGCCGCCCTGGCCCTGACCGCCGCCCCCGGCCGCGGCCCAGACCGCCGATGCCGTGCGGGCCGCGCTGCTCGCCCCGCGGAATGGGTGGACGATGAGTTGGCCCCAGGCACATGCGCCCTGGGTCGGCTCCGGTACCGTCAGGTTCGAAGCGCGCGGGGATAGGCTCGTGGCGGAGATCGAGAACCACTCCGCCTTCGTCAGTTGCGAGCGCGACGTCACCGTGACGGCCGAAGGCGCCCGCTTCGACCTGTGCCGCCAGACCGACCTGGTGCTGCGGTACTCGCCGCAGGATACGGACATCCCACTCCGTGGCCGCACCGCACAGAGTTGGTACATCTTCTTTCCCCGCTGATCCGCGGGCGGCGGTCTGGACAGCCCGCAGGCGCGCGTGGTCATGCCTGGGCATGCCCACGCGTCGCGCGATTCTCTCGGCCCTGGCTCTCGGTGCCTGCGTTCCGCCGCAGCGTCCTGCCGCCGTGCCGCTCGGAGCCGAAGGCCTGATCGTGGCGGCGGAATCCTGGCACACGGATCTCTGCATCCCGGCTGATGCGGTGCAGCGCTCGGCGCTGGCGCCGGCGACCCTCGCAGCGCCGGGCGCGGCCGCCTTCGCCTTCGGCTACGGGCTGGAATCTTGGATGCGGGCCGTGGAACCCGGATCGGGCGAAGCCTGGGGTGCAGTCTTCGGCGGACCCGCAGCCATCTCCGTGCGCGCCCTGGCGGGGCCGGTCCCATCAGGGGCCGAGGACCAGCTCCTGCTACACCTGCCGCCCGGCGGCATTGCGGCCATTGCGGCCTTCGTCACCAGGCAACTCGCGGCCCCCCTGCCCGCAGCGGCGCCCAGCGGGGCCTGGACGCTGGTACCCTCGCGCATCCCCTATACGCTCGGCTTCACCTGCAACACCTGGGTGATGCAGGCGCTGGCCGAGGCTGGGCTGCCGGTGCCGGTCGCGGGCATCTTGCGGCGCGAATCCGCGATGGAGGCGCTGCGCGCGGAGGCGCGGCGCCAGGCCGTCACGCATTCCCGTTCAGATACTGCATCGCGACCTGCACGCCGCCCGGATTGTGCGGCACGCCTGCCGCAGCCAGGCCCATCTCCACCCCGCCCAGCGTGCCGACCAGTTGCAGCGGGCTGATGTCGCCGAGATGCCCGATGCGGAAGACGCGGTCGTTCAACTGCCCCAGCCCGTTGCCCAAGGACATGTTGAA
>JAYRQX010000629.1:0-2526 GCA_041910415.1 Acetobacteraceae bacterium
ACCACCACGGCGCAGACGATCGTCCAGGGCGGCGTGAAGGAGAACGTGCTGCCCACCGAGGCCACCGCGGTGGTCAATTTCCGCATCGCCCCCGGCGATACCGTCGCCCAGGTCAAGGCGCATGTTGCCGCCGTCATCGACGACCCCGACGTCTCGATCGCCGACTACCGCGGCGAGGGTAACGAAGCGACGCCGGTCGCCGATCGTGCCGGGCCGGGCTTTGCGTTGATCGGCGATGCGGCGCGCGCCGTGGCGCCGGACGCCATCGTTTCGCCGGGGCTGGTGGTCACCGGCACCGACAGCAAGCACTACAGCCGGGTCAGCGCGGCGGCCTACCGCTTCCTGCCCATGCGCCTGCGGCCGGAAGACATCCGGCGCATCCACGCCACCGACGAGCGTATCGCCATCGCCAACTATGGCGAGATCATCAACTTCTACCTGGCGCTGATTCGCGCCGCGGCACTGTGATGCGCGCCAGGCCACGCGCGCGGTGGATCATCGCCGTCCTGGCGTTTGCGTGTTGCCTGCTCGCGCGCGCGGCCAGCGGCGAAGTGCTGCGCATCGATACGCGCCCGGGCGTCACGGTGCCGGTGTACGCGGTCTGGCGCCCGGACGCGGCGGCCACCGTCGTGTTGTTCTCGTGCGGCGCCGGGGGCTACGGCAGGATCGGCGACGACGGCTGGCCCTCTGGGGGCAACTTCCTCATCCGCACCGGCAAGCTATGGGCGGCGCATCCCTTCAACGTGGTCATGGTCGGCCGGCCCAGCGACGGCATCGACCTCGGGGATGGCGCGGTGCGCGTCGGCGCCGCCCATCTGGCCGACAACGCCGCGATCATCGACGCGGTGCGGGCGCGCAGCGCGGCGCCGGTGTGGCTGGTGGGCACCAGCATGGGCACGATTTCGGCGACGGCCACGGCGATCGCCGACGATGCCGGGAAAGTGGCCGGGGTGGTCCTCACCTCGTCCGTCACCGGCTACCGCATCCGCGGCGCGGTCCCGACGCAGGATCTGGCGCGGATCCAGGTGCCGACCCTGGTGGTGCATCATGCCCGGGACGCCTGCAATGTCTGCACGCCCCACGAGGCGCGCGACATCACGGCGAAATTGACCGCTGCGCCGATCCGGCGGACCGCGATGCTCGAGGGAGGCGATGGAGAACGCGGGGACCCGTGCGGTCCGTTCCATTTCCACGGCTACATCGGCATGGAGCAACAGGCGGTCGACCTGATCGCGGCCTGGATACGCAAGCCGGCGGAGTGAGCCACCGCGACCGCGACGGCCGTTCGCGGCTCAGCCGACGAGGTCGAGCAGCCTGGCGATTTCCTGTTCGCTTTCGGGACGCACGAGGCGGCCGACTTCCGCGCCATCGCGCAGAAGAACCAGCGTGGGCCACAGCTTGACCGTAAACGTGCGTCCCAGCCGGCGTCCACGTCCATCCTCGATCTTCAGGTGGCGAACGCCCTTGCGACCGGCCATCGCGGCGGCCAGCAGTGGTTGCGCAGCCATGCAATGGCCGCACCACGGCGTGCCGAACTCGATCAGGGTGGCTCCCGGCATGGCGTCCACCTCCGCCCGCGCCGGCTCGCTTTTTTCGTATCCCGTAACCATTTTCTCCGCTCCGTGAAAGCCCGCTCCGCCGCCCTTTCCACGACTTGCCCGGGCGACCGGCGGGAAATTATCTCGCAGCGATCCGTGCACCAAAAGGAAAATCAGCGGAGAATCCCCCTCGACAGACCGTTGGAGCCTTACCAATGTCCGCATCACCCGTACTCGAATACCTGAAACGGCACGGCCAGCGCCTCGACGCGGAGATCGCCGCTGGCACCGGGCTGCACATCGATAAGGTGCGCGCGGCGATCGAGGAGCTTGCCGCCCGCGGCGAGGTCTCCAAATGCAGCGTCACCCGCTATAACGACGGCGAACCCTTCACCGGCGTGCTGTGCCGAGTCGCGGGCTCGGTGCCCGTCGGCTCCCCGGGTCGCAAGCCGGGCCCCAAGGCCTGATCAGGCGTCCGCCGCCGATTCCTCGAGGCGCGCACGCGCCGCGGCGACATAGGCCTCGAGCGCGGCGTCGAGCCGGGGCAACTCGGCACGCACGGCGTCGAACTGCCCTTCCCCCGCGAACTGTTCCATGCGCGCTGCGATCACGCGCACCGCTTCGGCGCCGCCCCCGGCCGCCGCCCCCTTGATGCTGTGCGCGTGGCGCCGCGCGTCCGGGGCGCGACCTTCGTCCATCGCCACCACCAGCCGCTGCCGATCGCCGCGGATATCGCCGGGCAGCATGGCGACAATCTCGGCCAGCAAATCGCCATCATTCCCCAGCCGCGCCAGGGCGCCGGCGTGGTCGAAAACCGTCGAATCCGATTCCGGCACCGCGACTTGCGGCGGCGGCTCGGAGGTTTTCGCCTTGCCGTGCGGGGATCCGGGCGGCGCGCCCGGCAGCCAGCGCAGGCACATCGCCTCCAGTTCGCCGCGCGCGATCGGCTTGGCCAGGTAGTCGTTCATTCCCGCCGCGAGGCAGGCCT
>JAYRQX010000630.1:0-1854 GCA_041910415.1 Acetobacteraceae bacterium
CAGGCGCGTCGCCGATGCGGTCGCGAAGCTCGGCCTCAACCATGTCGTCGTGACCAGCGTGGACCGCGACGACCTGCCGGATGGCGGCGCGCGGCACTTCGCGCACACGATCCGCGCGCTGCGGGACGCTGCGCCGAAGACCACCATCGAGATCCTGACGCCGGATTTCCTGCGCAAGGAGGGCGCGCTGGAAGTCGTCGTCGAAGCGCGCCCCGACGTCTTCAACCACAATCTCGAAACCGTGCCGGGCCTCTACCCGACCATCCGCCCCGGCGCGCGCTACTATCATTCGCTGCGGCTGCTCGATCGCGTGAAGCAACTCGATCCCACCATCTTCACCAAGTCCGGCCTGATGGTCGGCCTCGGCGAGGAGCGGATCGAGGTGCTGCAGGTCATGGACGACATGCGCAGCGCCGAGGTGGATTTCCTCACCATCGGCCAGTATCTCCAGCCCACCGTGAAGCACGCCGCGGTCGATCGTTTCGTGACGCCCGAGGAGTTCGAGGACTACGCCCGCGCCGCGCGCGGCAAGGGTTTTCTGTTGGTTTCCTCGACCCCGCTGACACGCTCCTCCTACCACGCCGACCGCGATTTTGTCGCCTTGCGCGCTGCGCGCGACGCCGCGCTCCGCCAGGCGCGCGAGGCGAAGCTCGCGGCGCGCCCCTGACGATGCCGACCCACGCCGAAAAGAAGGTCCTGCGCTACACGCCGGAACAGCTTTTCGACATGGTGGCCGATGTCCGCCGCTACCCGGAATTCCTGCCCTGGTGCGTCGGCGCGCGCATCGTCTCGGAGACCGAGGCCGAGCTGATCGCCGACCTCACCATCGGCTTCAAGCTGTTCCGCGAGACGTTTCGGAGCAAGGTCGCGCTGGAACGCCCGCACCATGTGCATGTGCAGTATCTGACCGGGCCCTTCCGCTATCTCAACAACCACTGGCGCTTCCACCCCGTGCAGGGCGGCACGGAGGTGGATTTCTTCGTCGATTTCGAATTCCGCTCCCGCCTGCTGCAGGCCGTCATCGGCACGGTCTTCAACGAGGCCGTCTCCATGATGGTCCGCGCCTTCGAACGCCGCGCCCGCGCGCTCTACGGCCGGCCGGTGCCGCCGATCGGCGCGACGCCGGCGCCCTCGGCCGGCCGATGAGCGTTCTGCACCGGCTCTGGCATTCGCCGCGCACGGGGCCGGTCATCCTCTTCGTCGTCGGCCTGCCGCTGCTGCTGGCCGCGATCCTGCTCGTGGTCTTCCCGGTGCTGGTGGCGGTCGAGATCATCCGTGCGGCGTTCGGGCAGGGCTACGTCGCCTTCTCCCGCAGTTCGGCCTGGTATCTCTGGTATGGCGCGCTGGGATGGACGGCCGCGCTGCTGATCGGCGCGCAGTCCTGGCGCATCCATCGCGCCAATCGCGGCCTCAGCGCGGAGTTCGACGTGGCGCTGACCTCTGGCGTGCGCTCCGCCTACCGGATCGCGGCGCGGCTCGGCAAGGCGATGGGCAAAGCAGGCTGCGAGGCGTCCGAGGTGATCAAGGAAGACTACGGCGCCGGCGTCTGGCTGCGCGCCGGCGAGGATCGCTTCTGGCTCGCCGTCAGCACGGAGGATGGGAGCGACGAGGCCGCGATCACGCTCGCCTACGATCCCGCGCTGGACCTCAAACGCCGCCTGACCCGCCGCGCCGACCGCGCGGCCTTCGCCCGGCTGGCCGAGGCGTTGCACGCCGCGATCGGGGCCGATCGGGCGCTCGCACTTCAAGGGGATTGACGCCCCGTTTCAAGACGCTTGAACCTGGGCATCACGGCTTCTGATTGGAACCGCGCGCCGCGCTGGGCGATGCTGCCGCCATGACCTGTATCCTTTA
>JAYRQX010000631.1:0-2882 GCA_041910415.1 Acetobacteraceae bacterium
CTGCTGCTCGGCGGCGCGCAGGATCATTCGCTCGGCTGGCTGCCGGCCGGCGCAGGACAGGAACCGCCATGCGACGGGCGCTGATCCTCGCCATCCTGGCATCGGCGCTGCCCGGCGTGGCGCTGGCACAGGGCGTGAGCATCGATCTCGGCCAGACGGGACAGCCCGGCGCGACCGCGCGGCTGGTGCAGCTGACCGCGCTGATCGGGCTGCTGTCCCTCGCGCCCTCGCTGCTGGTGATGGCGACGGCCTTCGCGCGCATCGTCGTCGTGCTCGCGCTGCTGCGCAGCGCCATCGGCGCGCAGGGCATCCCGCCCAACCCGGTGCTGATCGGGCTCGCGCTGTTCCTGACCTTCTTCGTCATGCAACCGGTGCTGGACCAGGCCTGGACGCAGGGCCTGCTACCCATGTCGGAAGGCCGCCTCGGCGAGATCGACGGCCTGACCGCCGCCGCCGAGCCTTTTCGACGATTCATGGCCACGCATGTGCGCGACGGTGACCTGTCGCTCTTCCTCGACCTCGCCCGGCTTCAGCCGGTGGGGGAAGCCGCGGAAGCGCCCTGGCGTGCCCTTGTCCCCGCCTTCATGGTCAGCGAGCTCAAGCGCGCCTTCGAGATCGGCTTCCTGCTCTTCCTGCCCTTCCTGGTGATCGACCTTGTCGTGGCGAGCCTGCTCATGTCGCTCGGCATGATGATGCTGCCGCCATCCGTCGTGGCGCTGCCCTTCAAGCTGATCTTCTTCGTCATCGTGGACGGATGGCGGCTGGTCGCGGCGAGCCTGGTGCAGGGATTCGGGACCGGATAGCGGCCGCGCAGCCTATCGCGGCAGCTGTTCCGCGATATAGGGCGGCAGGTTGAAGGCGCCGGCGTGGATCTCGGGCGTCCAGTAGCGCGTCGTGCCGAGCACGCCCGCCGCCTCCGCGCGCCGGCGGATCTCCTCCACTGCGACATGCCGCAGCGACGCATCCTTCGCCGCCCAGCCCAGCGTCATGAAGCCGCCGACATAGGTCGGCACCGCCGCGACATAGGCCCAGTTGTCCGCGAAGGCCTTCGCGCGCCGCCGCGCCGTCTCATGCAGTTCCTCGGCCTGCATGAAGGGCACGCCGCACTGGTTCACCACCAGGCCCCGGGGCCCCAGGATGCGCGCCGCATTCGCGTAGAACTCATCGGTGAACAGCACCTCGCCGACGCCGATCGGGTCGGTGCTGTCCACGATCATCACATCGAAGGACGCATCCGGCGCACGGCGCACATAGTCGATCCCGTCCGCCACCAGCACCTCGGCCCGCGGATCGGTCCAGGCATCGCCGCCGATCGCCGGCAGGAACTCCTTGGCCAGCCGGATCACCTCGCCGTCGATCTCCACCATCACCGCGCGCTCGACATTGCGATGCTGCAGCACGCGGCGCAGCACGCCGCCATCGCCGGCGCCGATGATGATCACGCGCTTCGCTCGCCCGTGCGCCAGCAGGGGCACATGGGCCAGCATCTCCTGGTAGACGAACTCGTCCGCCTCGGTGATCTGCGCGACGCCATCGAGCATCATGACGCGCCCATGGCTCGCGCTCTCGAACACCATGATGTCCTGGAAGGCGGACTGCACACGCGCGAGTTCGCGCACCACGCGGAAGCGCTGGCCCCAACCGGGATAGAGCGTCTCGTTCACCCAGGAATCGGTGGCCATCTCGGGCTCCTCAAGCGAAAGGGCCGGGCGCTGCCGCCCGGCCCCGTCGGAACGTAGGTCGGCGCGGCGTTCAGCCGATCAGGCCGCGCTTATGCTCGGCAAGCTGCACGCGCTCGGGCTGGAAGCCCTTCTTCAGCGCGGGGATGGCGTTGGTCGGGTCGCACTCGCCGCACATGAAGATATCGATCGCGGCATAGTCGCGCTCGGGCCAGGTGTGGATGGAGACATGGCTCTCCGCCAGCACCAGCACGCCCGACACCCCGCCATTGGGCGAGAAGTGGTGGAAGTGCCCGTGCAGGATCGTCGCCCCGGATGCGAGCGCGCCTTCGCGCAGCACGGCATCGATATGCGACGGATCATCCAGCCGTGACGCACCCCAGAGATCCACGATCAGGTGGACCCCCGCGTAGCGCAGGCCGTTGCGATGAATGAAATAGTCCTTCTCGGCCATCGCCTCGAAATCAGGCGCCGAGCGCACTTCGTCATTGTTCCGGGTGTCGCTCGGCAGATCCGAGACCATCCCCGGTTGGACGAGAGCTTCCATGGTGGGGGCTCCTTCCAGCCAGCAGATGACCAGGGCGATCGGGGAATTCCGATCAGGTCAACGGCGGGGGCATATGGGGCAAGGGGGTCCGGGGCGCAAGCCAAATTCCCCAGGCGACCGGAAATTTTGCAGGGCTCCCCAGCAAATGACGCGCAGGTCATCGCGTCGTCGGCGCGCCGCTCCGCAAGGCCTCCAGCCGCGTGGGAAGGATGCGCAGCATCTCGAGCTCCCGTGAAAGCCGCGGCAAATCCGCGATGCCGCGCATTGGATCGCCGGTGAGAAGGGCGAAACCCTCGGCGAAGGGACCGTCGGACATCCCCGCGCCGTAGCGCGCGCGGAGCGCCGCCAACCCTTCGGCATCGCCGGCCAATGCCAGGTAGGCGGCGAGTTGCGCGACGTCACCCTGGCGTTCGGCGTCAAGGTGATCGGGCGCCACGGATTCGAGATGCCGCGCCAGCGCCGCCGCCGCGGCCGGCCAATCGCGCAGGGAGGCGCGGAGCGCCGCCAGCTGCGCCGCACCCGCGGGCCCGAGGCCGGTCAGGATCTCCGCGGCGCGCTCAGGCTCCCCCTGCGCGGCAAGGGTACGCGCCGAGAGCAGCGCCCGCCGCGTCGCGAGCTCGGGGTCCACGCCCTCGGCCATGGACGCCGTCAGCGCC
>JAYRQX010000632.1:0-5252 GCA_041910415.1 Acetobacteraceae bacterium
GCTGCTCGGCCGCGGCGAGGCGGCTGCGCGCGAGATCGGCGAACATCCCGTTCGGGAAACGCTCGAGGTAGGCGCGCAGTTCTGTCGCGTTGCGGCTGTTGCGAATGCTGTCCCAGAACAACAACTCGGCGTCGCGCCCGCCCTGCGCATTGCTCGCCTGTGGAGGGGGCGGGGGCGGCGGCGCGGCGGCGCGGAAGACGAAGTTGCCCTCCAGCGCGGATTGCTCCCAGGGGACTTGGCGGCCCTGCGTCGCTTCGCGCACATCCCGTCGCACCTCGGCCATCATGGCGCGAAGTTCGAGCCCGGGCCGTTCGATATGGCGCAGCAGCGCGGCGGTGAAGGGGCTGTTGCGGCCGGTGCCGTCCTCGGCCACCAGGCCTGGCGCGGTCGAGAAGGCGACCAGCGTCCCCACGGCGGCCGGCACCTGGGCGAGGCCGGAGGTGACGATGCCGCGGCTCGCCGCCGGCCCCAGGCGCAGCCGGAATGGATTGTCGCGGCAGGCATCCAGAAGGACGATCGCCAGCCGCGCGCCGCCATTCATCTGCTCGAGCGCGCTGTCGAGTTCCAGCGCTTCGAAGCGCAGGTCGCGCTCGCTCGCGATGTTCGCGCTGGTCGGCAGCAGCCAGTTCCGCTCGCCGAGCTGCAGGGCATGGCCCGCATAGAAGAACAGCGCCGCTTCCGCGCCGCGCGCCCGCTGACCGAGGCGCCGCACCGCGCCTTCGAGCGCGGCGCGGTCGGGGTCGCGCACCAGGTCCACGTCGAAGCCGAGCCGCGTGAGCGCGGCGGCGACATCGGTGGCGTCGTTCGGGGGATTGGCCAGCACCGGTACCGCCTGGTAGGCGCCGACGCCGACGACCAGCGCGACGCGCTGGGCCTGCGCGGGACCGCACAGCAGGAACAGCATGGCGGCGACCACGGCCACGCCCCAGCCCGCGATGCCCGCAGGGTTCCGCATGGCCCGAGGATGCTGCCACGGCGGAAGCACGGTCAAGCGATCCGTCTCAGGCCGGCGAGGCGAGCGGCTTATCCTTCTCCACCACGTAATGGATGAACAGCTTCGACCGTGCATTGCCGACCTTGCCGCTGTGAACGATGCCCGCCGGCACCTGGAAGCCGTCGCCCGTGCGGCAGACGAGCGGTGCCTGGCCGCGCACGTTCAATGTCAGCTCGCCTTCCAGCACCAGCGAGGATTCGACGCCGGGATGGGTGTGGGGTGCGACCTCGAATCCCGCAGGCGCTTCCAGCGTCATCTGGATGATGGTGTGGCCCGCCGGGTAGTCGATGCGGCGGAGTTCCGCGCGCACGGGCCCGGCCGGCGTCTGTGCCTCGGCGCGTCCGTCCGGCAGCCCGACCGCGGCGCAGATGGCGCAGCCGAAGAAGCTCCTCTTGGTCAGCATGCCCGTTCCTCCCATGGCGCCGTCCGCGCCGGGGAGGGAGCCTATCCTCGCAGGGCCGGCCTGCGGAAGCCCGTCAGCCGCGCGTGCTGCGGTTGCCGCTGGCGCCATGCGGGAAATCGGGGTTCGCGCCCTGGTAGTAGTTCTGGTTGAACTCGCGGATCGAGGTCGGGGACGCCGCGAAGTCGGGCGTCGCGATCCCGGTCGCCGTCGGGCTGGCGCAGGCGGCGAGGGCGAAGAGGATCAGCAGGGCGGCCGTCGCGCGAATCGAAGTCATGTCTCGCTCCGGATCATTCCGAGGCGAGGACCCTAGGACCCGCGGCATGGCCGTACGCGGTTCGCGCGCTTACATCGCGGCCATGCCGCGCCGCGTCAGCCGCCCGCGAGCGCGCGCTTCGCGACCTCGGCGAGGAAGCCCGAGGCCGACGGCAGCACCGCGTCGTTGAAGTCGTAGTTCGGGTTGTGCAGTTCGCAGCCGCCCTCGGCGGGGCCGTTGCCGATCCAGACGAAGGCGCCCGGCACCTCGTGCAGGAACCAGGAGAAATCCTCGCCCGTCATGGCCGGCAGCATGTCGCGCCGCACGGTGGTGACCGCGCCCGCCGCCAGGGCGGCGAGATCGCGTTCGGCCGCGCTGTTCGCGGTCACCGGCACACCGCGGCGGAAATGCAGCGCGCCCTCGACGCCGAAGGTGGCGGCGACGCCTTCGGCGATGCGCCGCAGCCCGTCCTCGATCCCCGTGCCGACCCCATCGTCCAGCCAGCGCGCCGTGCCCTTCAGCGTCACCTGCGCGGGCACCTGGTTCTGCGCCTCGCCGCCCTCCAGCACCGTGATGCTGACGACGCCCGACTTCAGGGGATCGGTGTTGCGCGCGACGATGGACTGCGCGGCGACGATGGCGTGGCCCGCGGCGACCACCGGATCGCGCGTCAGATGCGGCAGCGCGGCGTGGCCGGCATGGCCCCGAAAGGAAATCTCGAAGCGCGCGCCGGCCGCCATGACGGCGCGGTCGTGCACGGCGACCGTGCCGGCATCCAGCCCCGGCCAATTGTGCCAGCCGAAGATCCGCTCCATGGGGAAGCGTTGAAAAAGCCCGTCGGCGATCATGGCCCGTGCGCCGCCGCCGCCTTCCTCCGCGGGCTGGAAGACCAGCCGCACCGTCCCGGTCCAGGACGGGTCGTCCAGCAGCAGCTTCGCCGCGCCGAGCAGCGCGGTGGTGTGCCCGTCATGCCCGCAGGCATGCATGACGCCCGACACCGTGGACTTCCAGGGCAACTCCTCGCTCTGTTCCTGGATGGGCAGGGCGTCCATGTCGGCGCGCAGCCCGACGCTGCGGTTGCCGCCGCCGCGGCGGAGCGTCGCGACCACGCCGTGGCCGCCGATGCCGGCCTCGATCTCGGCGACGCCCAGCTCCCGCAGCCGTTCGACGACGAAGGCCGCGGTCGGGCCTTCATGCAGGGTGAGGCCCGGATGGGCATGGAGGTGGCGGCGCCAGCCGGCCAGGGTCTGGGCGAGATCGGAATCCATGCCCCTTCCTAACCCGGCCGCGGCCTTGGCTCCAGGCTTGCCGGGACGGGTGCTGGCGGACCGAAGAAGGAAGGTCGAGGGAGTGAACTCCCTCCTTTTTCTGATTGTCAAAGGAAGGATGGGGTCCGGGGAAGTTCCCTTCCCCGGCCTTTTCTCCCCTGCGACAGCCCTGCTCAGCCCGGCCGGAAGCGGGCGATCCAGGCGCCGAAGGCCGCCATGAACTTGCGCAGGAACTCGCTGGTGGACTCGTTCTCGAGCGTGCCGTCCGGCCCGAACAGCTTGGCGGCGTTGCCGATATAGGCTTCCGGCTGCTGCATGACCGGCACGTTCAGGAACACCAGGCTTTGCCGGAGATGGTGGTTGGCGCCGAAGCCGCCCATGGCGCTGGGCGAGACGCTGACGATCGCCCCCGGCTTGCCGTCCCAGACGCTCTGCCCATAGGGGCGGGAGCCCACATCGATCGCATTCTTCAGCGCGGCGGGGACGGAGCGGTTGTATTCGGGGGTGACGAAGAGCAGCGCATCGGAGCCGCGGATGGCGTTGCGGAAATCCGTCCAGGTCTGGGGCGGCGCGGCGTCCAGGTCCTGGTCATAGAGCGGCAGGGCGCCGATCTCGATCTGGTGCAGGGCCATCCCCGCCGGGGCCAGGCCGGCCAGCGCATTCGCGGTCATGCGGTTGAGCGAGCCGCGCCGCAGGCTTCCCACCAGCACGGCGACTTTCGTTTCGGGCATCGATCTCTCCTCCGGGTCCGTCCTCGTCGTTCCAACGCCCGGAGATGCCCTGGGGAGGCGTGCGGGATCGCCGTTGCGACCCCGCTTCCATAGCGCGTTACCCGCTGACGTACCCCAGCCAATCCCACCAGGTCGCGGTCAGCAGCAGGATCAGCGCATAGCCGATCACGGTCAGCACGACGCCGGAGCGGGTGAAGTCCCGCCCCTGGAAGGCGCCGGTGCCGAAGGCGACCATGTTCTGCGGCGCGTTCACCACCAGCATGAAGCCGAAGGAGACGACGAATTGCAGGACCATGGTGAGCCCGACCACGTTCACCGGCACGCCATGCCGCGCGACCTCCTGCAATACGGAGATCACGATGGGGATGAAGGCGGCGGCGAGGGCGGTCGCCGAGGCGAAGCCCAGATGCACCACGATCAGGAAGGCCGCCATGACGGCCACGACGACGAAGGGTGTCGCGTGGCGCAGGCCGAACAGGTCCACGATCTGGTTGGCCATCCAGGGCGCGCCGCGGGTCTGCACCAGCACGGTGCCAAGCGCGATGCCGACGGCAAACAGCAGCAGCGTGCCCCAGGGCACCGCCGCCTGGGCCTGCTTCCAGCTCATCACGCCGATCCCCGGCAGCAGCAGGATGGAGACCGCGATGATGGTGGTCGACGCCGTGTCGAGCGCATGCAGCTTCGTCTCGGTGGCCCAGAAGCCCAGCAGCAGCAGCCCCGCGATCAGGGTGCGGAACTCCGCGCCGCTCATGGGCCCGAGCGCCTGGTAGGCGCGCGCGACCGATTCCGCGCCGCCCGAGGCGACCTCGGCTTCCGGCGTGTGGAAGCGCCAGAGCACCAGATAGACGATGGGCGCCATGACCAGCCAGAAGGGCAGGGCGGCGACGAACCAGTCGAGCCAGGTGATTGTGGCACCGGAGACAGCGCGCCCGATCAGCCCGAGCGCCGTCGCGTTCTGCGCGGCGGCCGTCAGCACGCCGATGTTCATGACCGAGCAGATCTGCGCCGAGCCGATCATCAGCAGCGCCGCGAGCCGGCTGTCCCGCTTCATCCCGAAGGCCGCGATGATGCCGAGCACGATGGGCACCACGGCCGAGACGCGCGCGGTCGCGGAGGGCACGAGGAAGGCGAGCAGGACGCCGACCGCGAGCGTGCCGGCGAAGATGCCCTGGGGCTTGGTGCCGACCCGCGAGAGCGTGGCGAGCGCGATGCGCCTGTCGAGCCCCGTGGCCGTCACCGCCGCGGCGAAGACGAGCGCCGCGCCCACCAGCGCGACCGAGTTGTTGGCGAAGCCCGCGATCGCCCAGGGCGCCCGCAACACGCTGCGCTGGACGCCAAATGCTGACCTCTCGCAGATCGACCCGCTGGCATCGACCGCCAACCTGCTGCGCGCCCATGGTTTCATGGTGTTCGATACGCTCTATGCCGTTGACGCCCAGGGGATATCGCGACCGCAGATGGCCGAGGGACACGAAATATCCCAGGACGGGCGCGTCTGGACGATCCGCCTGCAGCCTGGGATCTACTTCGCCGACGACCCGGCATTCAAGGGACAGCGGCGGGAGCTGACCGCCGCCGACCAGGTCTATTCGCTCAAGCGGCA
>JAYRQX010000633.1:0-2916 GCA_041910415.1 Acetobacteraceae bacterium
CGGCGACTGCCGAAGGAGCTCAGGGACGCTCTGCGGGAGGCCCAACGCAAGGCCCGTCGGGCCGGCGCGCGGACCCCGGTTCGCCTGCCCGATGCGCTGGCGCGGATCCGGCGCGTGCCTTTGGTCGTCTGGTTTCTGCTGCTCGCGATCTTCGTGGTCGGCACGAGCTGGGTGGCGATGGAGCACGAGGCTGCCCTGCCCTGGCCGTCCTCGATGCCGCCGGAGCGGTTGAGCGGCCGCGCGCGGGTGATCGACGGCGACACCATCGCCTTCGGGTCCGAGCGGCTGCGGCTGCACGGGATCGACGCCCCTGAGATCAGCCAGCTCTGCGAGCGGGACGGCCACGACTACCGCTGCGGCGAGGAAGCGCGCGATGCGCTGATCCGCATTCTTGGCCGCGGATTCATTGCTTGCGACGCGGCGGGGCGGGACCGCTACGGGCGTCGGCTCGCCTTCTGCCATGGCGAGGATGGTCAGGACGTGGGCGCCGCGATGGTCTCGGCGGGCTGGGCCGTGGCCTACACCCGGTATTCCTACCGCTACCTGCCGGCGCAGCTCTCCGCGCGCTTCCACCGGCGCGGCCTGTGGGCAGGGGCGTTCGAGACGCCGTCGGACTACCGGCGGCGGAACCGGTAGGCCGCATCGCTGATCCTTGCGCAGCCGGTCGAAGCCTGGTCGCGCGATACGATGCTCCCCCATTCCGGAAAGCATTCTCGAACCTGTCGGAAAGACTGGCGGACCCGATACGATTCGAACGTACGACCTCTGCCTTCGGAGGGCAGCGCTCTATCCAGCTGAGCTACGGGTCCGTTGGCAGCGGGCATAGCGCAGGCGCCGGCGCGAAGGAAGCCCCGCAGGTCATGCCGGATCGCCGGTGTCCGCCACCAGCCCCGCCGCCTCGATCCCGGCCAGGCAGCATTCCTCGTCCTTGGCCGAGGCATCGCCGCTGATGCCCACCGCGCCGAGCAGCAGGGTGTTCGCATCGCGCACCAGCACGCCGCCGGGGGCGGGCACCGCCTTTCCGCCGGTCAGGTCGGAGAGCGCATTCACGAATCCCGGCATGGCCTGGGCACGGCGCGCGAGTTCGCGCGTCCCGAAGCCCATGGCCAGCGCACCGAAGGCCTTGCCGGTCGCGATCTCCGGCCGCAGCAGCGAGGCCCCGTCCTCCCGCTTGACCACCTTCGCATGGCCGCCCGCGTCCAGCACGACGACGCAGAGCGGCAGCAGGCCAAGCGCGCGACCCTTGGCCAGTGCCGCATCGGCGATCGTCTCCGCCTGGCTGAGCGTGAGGCCGTTGATGGCGGCGGGATGGGCCGGCTGGGGCATGCTGTGTGTCCTTATTGCAATACTCCGCGGCGATAGGTGCGGTGCGGGCGGTTGTCCAGGCGAATCAGTGGCCTTCGGCCTGAACTTCACGCATCATGACGCGTCGCGAAAGCGGCTGGCATCGCGCGCAAGGGGGAAACAGCGCATGATGGCTGGCGTGGGGCGGGCGGTCGCGGCCGCCGCAGTTCTTGGCCTGCTCGGCGGAAGGGCCGAGGCATCGGGGTTCGCTCTGCGCGAGCAGAGCGCCGTCGGGCAAGGCACGTCCTTCGCCGGATCGACGGCGCGGTCGGACGATCCATCCTTCCTGTTCTTCAATCCGGCGGCGATCGGCTTCCTGGAAGGCTACCAGGCGGCGCTCGTGGGAACGCTGGCAGCCCCCTACATCAACGTGACGGGGGGCAGCGCGTCGCGCACCGGCGCGCTCGGCGGCAGCCCCATCACCGGCAGCGCGAACGGCGATGCCGGCGCCGACGTGGTCCTGCCCGCCTTCTACGCGACCGCCCGCATCGCGCCGGACTGGGCGGTGGGCATCTCCTCGACAACGCCCTGGGGACTGGTGACGAAATACCCCGCGGATTCGATCGGGCGCTACCATGCCCTGACCTCCAGCCTCACGACCTTCAACATCCAGCCGACGATCTCCTGGCGTCCGCTGCCGGGTCTCGTGATCGGCGCCGGGCTGCAGATCCAGTACGCCGATGCCAGGCTGTCCAACGCCGTGGACTTCGGCGCGCTCATCCGCCGGCCCGGCGGCGCCGACGGACGCGCGACGATCACGGGCACCGATACCTCCCTGGGCTTCTCGATCGGCGCGGTGTACGAGCCGATCCAGGGCACGCGGCTCGGTCTCTCCTACCGCTCCGCCATCACGCAGAACCTGTCGGGCAGGGCATCGTTCGAAGGCGTGCCCGCCCCGCTGGCCGGGGCCTTCCCGGCCTCGACCCGCGCCAGCGCCCAGCTGAACCTGCCTGACAGCCTGACCTTCGGCGTCTCGCACCAACTCTCGCCGAACTGGATGATCCTCGCCGATGTCGGCTGGACGAACTGGTCCCGCTTCAGCGACCTGACCGTCAACATGGCGGGCCGGTCGCCTTCGGTCACCGAGGAGCGCTGGCGCGACAGCTGGATGTTCGCGCTGGGCGCGGAGTGGCGGGCGCAGCCCGACCTGCGCCTTCGCGCGGGCGTCGCCTACGACACCACGCCGGTGCCGGATTCGACGCGCACGCCGCGCGTGCCGGACGCCGATCGCTTCTGGCTCTCGATGGGTGGCACCTGGACGCTCGCCCGCAACATCGACCTCTCCCTCGCCTACAGCCACCTGGTCATGCCCGACGCGAGCGTGCGGCTGACGGACAGCGGCCCCAACACCGCGAATTTCCTGCGCGGCAACCTCAACATGGACTACCGCTCGCAGATCAATCTGCTCAGCATGCAGGTGAGCTTCAGGTTCTGACCGGCTCGCCTGGCGGGACCCTGCGTGCGAACATGCGGCGCATGGTCCGGGATTCCCAACGGAAGCTGCGCGCGGCGCCGGCGCCCACGGCAGCGTCGTTGCGCGAAGCCGCGCTTGCGCATCTCGCGCGCTTCGCC
>JAYRQX010000634.1:0-2894 GCA_041910415.1 Acetobacteraceae bacterium
TGAACGATCCCTATGTGCAGGCGGCGAAGGAGCAGGGCTTTCGCGGGCGCGCGGCCTTCAAGCTGATCGAACTCGACGAGAAGTTCCACCTGTTGAAGCCGGGCGGGCGCGTGGTCGATCTCGGCGCGGCGCCGGGCGGCTGGACGCAGGTGGCGCTGAAGAAGGTCGGCGAGCGCGGGCATGTGGTCGCCTTCGACATCCTGCCCATGGACCCGATCCCCGGCGCGGTCATCCTGCAGGGCGATTTCCAGGAGGAGGACGCGCCGGCGCGGGTGGAAGAAGCGCTCGACGGGCGCGCCGATCTGGTGATGAGCGACATGGCGCCCAACACCACCGGGCACGCGGCGACCGACCATCTCAGGATCATGGCGCTGGCGGAACTCGCGCTCGACTTCGCGCTGCATGTGCTGCGCCCGGGCGGGGCCTTCGTGGCGAAGGTGTTCCAGGGGGGCTCGGAGAAGCAATTTCTGGGCGTCCTGAAAAGGCATTTCGCAACGGTCCGCCATGCCAAGCCGCCGGCGAGCCGCAAGGACTCGGCGGAGCTCTATGTGGTGGCGACGGGGTTCCGGCCCTGACGCGGGCGCGCGCTTGCGCCGCGGGGCGGATCGGGGGTAATGCGGGCCGCCAAGGTCGCGGATCCAGAAAGGTCCCCCATGGCTCCTGACATCATCCCGGATTCCCAGCGCGCGCGCTTCTCGATCGCGGAGGCCTATGCCTTCGACGACGTGCTGCTGGTGCCGAGCTACTCCACCGTCATGCCCGGGCAGGTGGACACGCGCACCAGGCTGACGCGCGAGATCGCGCTGAACATCCCCCTCGTCGCCGCGGCGATGGACACGGTCACCGAGGGCAACATGGCGATCGCCATGGCGCAGGCGGGCGGCATCGGCGTCATCCACAAGAATCTCTCGCCGGAAGACCAGGCCGCGCAGGTCCGCCAGGTCAAGAAGTTCGAGAGCGGCATGGTGGTGAACCCGCTGACCGTGCATCCCGACCAGACGCTGGCGGAAGTCCATGCTCTGCAGGAGCGGCACAGGATCAGCGGCATCCCGGTGGTCGAGCGCGGCACCGGGCGGCTCGTCGGCATCATCACCAACCGCGACGTGCGCTTCGCGACCGACCCCAATCTCCGCGTCTATGAGCTGATGACGCGGGAGAACCTGGTCACCGCGGGCCCCGACGTCTCGGCGGACGAGGCGCGGGCGCTGCTGCACAAGCACCGCATCGAGAAGCTTCTCGTCGTCGACGACGCCTATCGCTGCGTGGGCCTGATCACGGTCAAGGACATGGACAAGGCGCAGGCCAATCCCAGCGCGGTGAAGGACGCGATGGGCCGGCTGCGCGCGGCGGCCGCGACCGGCGTCGGCGAGGATGGCATCAAGCGCGTGGAGGCGCTGATCGCGGCCGAGGTGGATGTGGTGGTGGTCGACACCGCGCATGGCCATTCCGCGGGCGTGCTGCGCACGATCGAGCGCGTGAAGCGCATGTCGAACACCGTGCAGATCGTGGCCGGCAACATCGCGACGCCCGAGGGCGCGGTGGCGCTGATCGAGGCGGGCGCGGATGCGGTGAAGATCGGCATCGGCCCTGGTTCCATCTGCACGACGCGCATCGTGGCCGGCGTCGGCGTGCCGCAGCTGACCGCGGTGATGGAAAGCGCGGCGGCGTGTCGGGAACGCGGCGTGCCGGCGATCGCGGATGGCGGCATCCGCTCCTCGGGCGATGTCGCCAAGGCGATCGCGGCGGGCGCGGATTGCGTGATGATGGGCAGCGTCTTCGCCGGCACCGACGAGGCGCCTGGCGAGGTCTTCCTGTACCAGGGGCGTTCCTACAAATCCTATCGCGGCATGGGCTCGCTGGGCGCCATGGCGCGCGGCTCGGCGGATCGCTACTTCCAGGCCGAGGTGCAGGATGCGCTGAAGCTGGTCCCCGAAGGCGTCGAGGGGCGCGTCGGCTACAAGGGCCCGGTTGGCGCCGTGATCCATCAGATGGTGGGCGGGCTCCGCGCCGCGATGGGCTACACGGGCAGCGCCACGATCGGCGACATGCAGCAGAGCGCCCGCTTCCGCCGCATCACCGGCGCGGGGCTGCGCGAGAGCCATGTGCATGACGTCGCCATCACGCGCGAGGCGCCGAACTACCGGATGGAAGGCTGACACGCGTGGCGACGTGGGAGGCTGTCATCTTCGACGCCTATGGCACGTTGCTCGACGTGCATGCGGCGATCGCGCGCCATGCCGGGCGCGTCGGTCCCGACTGGCGCCGGGTCTCGGCCGACTGGCGCGCGAAGCAGCTCGAATACACCTGGGTCCGCTCGCTCACCGGGGCCGCGATGCACGAGGATTTCTACCTCTGCACGCGCGACGCGCTGGACGTGGTCTTCGCGAAGCACGGCATCGACGACGTCGTGCTGAAGAAGGACCTGATGCAGGCCTACATGACGCTCGACGCCTTTCCGGAAGTGCCCGATGTGCTGCGGGCCATCCGCGCGATGGGCGTGCCGATCGTGATCCTGTCGAACGGCACGCCGGGGATGCTGCGCTCGGCGCTCGAGGCCGCGGGCATCGCCTCGCTGATCGACGAGACGCTGAGCGTCGAGGAGATCGGCGTCTTCAAGCCGGACCGCCGCGTCTACAACCTCGCCATCCGGCAGTTCGGCTGCGACCCCGAGGACATGGTCTTCGTCTCCTCCAACGCCTGGGATGCGCAGGCCGCGCTCTATTTCGGCTTCCGCACCATCCGCGTGAACCGCACGGGCGAGCCCGACGAATACGCGCTGCTGCCGAACGGGGGGACGGAGATCCGCGATCTCACCGTGCTGCCCCAGCTTCTCGCGTGACGCCGGCCGCCAGGCTCGCCGCCACCGCCGAGCTGATCGCCGCCATCGAGGCGCA
>JAYRQX010000635.1:0-1681 GCA_041910415.1 Acetobacteraceae bacterium
AGCGTGACCACCGCCGCCTTGGCCGCGCCGATCAGGTGGGAGCAGAGCAGCACGCAGACGAAGGCCGCCATGACGAAGTCGTAGTAGCGGTAGCTGCGGGTCGGGCGCATGGTTTTCCCTTTGGGCGCGGTGCGCGCGGCACGTTTAGGGGCCGTACACGGCATTGATGCGCGACATGGTCGCACAATGTGGCGGGTGCTCGACCAAATTCAATCCGTCCCTCGGAGTTTCCGCCATGCCCGCCACCGCATCCGCGACCGCGCCGCGCCGCCCGCCACCCTTTACGCTGACCGACCTGCACGCGCTGGGAAGTCTCGGCTTCGATTCGGTGGCCGGGATCACCACCCTGGTCGAGGAAATGCACCGCAACATCGCGCGCGTCTCGCCACCGCTCGGCGCCGCGCCCGTCGGGGCCGCGCCGGGGATTTCCGGTCGCGTCTACGCCACGGTACGCGGCGTCACCCGTCTGCTCGGCGGCGGCTGGCGCATGGCCGGCGGTGTGTTGCCACCCAATGGCGCGGCGGCGGATGATCCGCGCCGTGCCGCGTGGATGTCGGCGCTCAACGGCGTCTGGGGCGACCATCTGGAAGCCTCGGCCAATCCGCTGGCGATCGAGATGACGCTGCGCCATGCCGGCCGGCCGCTCACCCTCGACCGCGCGTCGCTGGCGGCGAGGTTCGGCGAGGCGCCGCGCAAGCTGCTGGTGCTGCTGCACGGCCTGTGCATGAACGACCTGCAATGGACACGGAACGGCCACGACCACGGCGCGGCATTGGCGGACGCGCTGGGCTACCTGCCGATCTACCTGCGCTACAACTCCGGCCGGCGCATCGCGGCCAACGGCCGTGATCTCGCGGAACTGCTGGAACGGCTGGTGGAACACTGGCCGGGACCGATAGCCGAGCTGGCGCTGCTCGGCCACAGCATGGGCGGGCTGGTCGCACGCAGCGCGGCCAGCCATGCCGAAACGAAGCGGATGGGCTGGCGGCGTCTGCTGCGCCGGATCGCCTTTCTCGGCACGCCACACCATGGGGCGCCGCTCGAGCGCGCCGGCAATTACCTCGACCTGGCGGTGGAACTCAGCCCCTACGTGGCGCCCTTCGCCCGCCTGGGCAAGGCACGCAGCGCCGGGATCAAGGACTTGCGCCACGGCAACACGCGCGACGAGGATAGCCGGGAAGCCGCCGCCGGCGGCGCCCGCGACCATCGTAGCCCCCTGCCGCTGCCGGCCGGGGTGCGCTGCCACGCGGTGGCCGCCTCGCTGCAGGAAGCGCCAGGTATTCCCGGCAGCCGCGTCCGCGGCGACGGACTGGTGCCGGTCGCCAGCGCCCTGGGCAGGCATCATCGCGCGGTGTTCCAACTGGGTTTCGCGGCGGCGGATACCTACCTTGCATACGGGACCAGCCATTTCGGCCTGCTCGACAGCGACGCCGTGGCGCGCAAGCTGATCGCGTGGTTTGGCGCCGACTGAGCCCATCGCGCTGAAAGTCAGTCCTGGCGGGACGGCGAACAGGATGAGCGCGCTCCGCGGGCCGCGAATTGGACAGAATCGAGAAGAATTGGATATTCTTTGCGGATGAATCAGGATTCCCAGCGAACTTCGCCGCCGCACTGCCCGCACTGCGGCTCGCCCAACACTCGCCGTTCGATGCGTCGCGGCCTGCGCGAGGGCGCGGTGCTG
>JAYRQX010000636.1:0-2283 GCA_041910415.1 Acetobacteraceae bacterium
CGGCGCCGCGGCCGAGGTCGCCTGCGAGACGGTTTCGGCCGAGGAGGGCCGGCCCGTGCATCGGGGCGACTGGTATGCGCTGGTGGACCGGATCAACCCGGAGCTCCAACGCTGGCTCGCCAGCCATCCCGGCCGCTATCTGCTGAAGATGACGCTCCCCGAGGGCCTGGCCGGGGCGGAGCATGCGGCCGAGCTGCAGCTCCACATCATGACCATGCTGCGCGAGGAATCCCGGGAGAAGGCGGACCAGGGCGCCGTGCTGAAGCTCGACCCCCTGATGCTCGCGGGCGCGCAGGCGGCCGATGCGCCGGGCGGGCTGCAGGCCAGGCTGCGCGCGCAATTCGGGCCGGAGGCGCATCTCGCCATGATGGGTTCGGCGGATAGCGGCTCCGTCTTCGTGATGGCGGCGCGGTCGGGGCGGGAGAACGCTGTTTCCCAGGCCGTGGTGCGGCGGCTGTCCGAGACGCGCCGGCGGCTGACGGGCCGCCGCCCGGGCATCCTCGCCACCTTCGTCGAGGATCTGGACCGGCGCGAATGGCGCGCGCTCCGCGACACGCTGGAGCTGGAAGGCGCGGTGCGCCGCTACCTGACGATGCCGGAGGCGCGGGGCGTCGTCGCGGTCTCCTGCGCGTCGCGCATGGAACTGTTCGGCATGGCGCCACCCGATGCGGCGCCGCATGGGGAGCTGCGGTTCCGGAACCCGTCCTGCCCCGATGGGAAGAACCCGGCGCTCGCTCCGGCCATCGCCTCCGCGGCGTGATCGCGCCGCCCGCCGCGCGCAACTGGGGTCGTTCGGGCGGGTTCACGCCCGCACAAGAAGCGTGACTCCGTTCCGTCACGTTGCTATCTTTTTTTGGACAATTTCGCTCGCCAGGATGCGTTCTCGCGACGCGCCCTGACGGCCGCGCCGAGGGACCACGCGACCGCCATGTCCGACGCCGAGATGGACGCCAAGCTGGACGAACTCGACCGGCTGCTGAACGATCCCGAGGTGAAGATGGACCCGCATCGGGTCTGGTCGCTCCTCGCCGAGATCAGCCGGCCGGCGCCGCAACCGCGGCCCGTGGTCGCGCGACCGAACTGATCAGGCGCGGACCGCCGCGATCAGGAATTCGCGGTTGCCCTCGGGGCCGGTGATCGGGCTCGGTTCGATGCCGAGCACGCGCCAGCCGGGCAGCGCCGCCCACCAGTCGCGGATCGTGGCGCACACCGCGTCATGCACCGCGGGGTCGCGCACCACGCCGCCCCTGCCGACCTGGTCCGGCCCGGCTTCGAATTGCGGCTTGATCAGCGCCACGGCCCAGGCGCCCGGGGCGCAGAGCGCGATCGCCGCCGGCAGCACCGTGCGCAGCCCGATGAAGGAGGCGTCGCAGACCAGCGCGCCGATCGGTTCCGGGATGTCCGTACGCGTGAGGTGGCGGGCGTTGGTGCGTTCGAGCACGACGACGCGGGGGTCGTTGCGCAGCGACCAGGCGAGCTGGCCATGGCCGACATCCACGGCATGGACTTTCGCCGCGCCATGCTGCAGCAGCACGTCGGTGAAGCCGCCGGTGGAGGCACCGACATCGAGGCAGGTCCGGCCTTCCGGCGAGAGGCCGAAATGCCGGATGGCGTGGGCGAGCTTGATGCCGCCACGCGAGACCCAGGGGTGATCCTGCCCCTTCACCTGGAGCGGTGCCTCGGCGGCCACCGGCTGGCCGGGCTTGTCGATGCGCTTCTCGCCGGAAAACACCTTGCCGGCGATGATCAGCGCCTGGGCCTTGCTGCGGCTCTCGACCAGGCCGCGATCGACCAGCGCCTGATCGGCGCGCTGCTTCGCGATGGCCATCAGGAGGGGTTGGCGTCCCAGGCGGGACCGAGCGGGCGCTTGCCGCCGCCATCGGGGCGTTCCTGGACATAGGTCGGCCAGGCGAGGCCGGTGACGCGGGCGCGGAGGTCGCGCAGGATGGCGCGGCCGTCTTCGACCGGCACCGCGAAGCGCGCCGTGCCCGGGGCGGGATCGAGCTGATGCAGGTAGTACGGCTTCACGCGGGCCGACAGCATGGCGCGGAACAGCGCTTCCAGCGCGTCGGCGCTGTCGTTGACGCCGCGCAGCAGCACCGACTGCCCCAGGACCGGAACCCCGGCGCGCACCACGCGCGCGACAGCGGAGCGCGCCCGTACAGAAAATTCACGGGCGTGGTTGGCGTGGAGGCAGAGGAAGACGGCCTTGTCGGAGGCGAGTGCATCGACCAGCGCATCGGTCACGCGGTCCGGGTCGGCGACGGGGACGCGGCTGTGCAG
>JAYRQX010000637.1:0-2837 GCA_041910415.1 Acetobacteraceae bacterium
CAGCACCGGGCCGGCGGGCAGCCAGCCCATGGTCTCGGCAAAGCCGCGCGGCCAGTCCTCGGGCGCGTTGAGCGCGATCAGGCCGCCGCCCGGCAGCTTCGGCGTCTCGATCCCCCGCAGCAGCGACCAGAGCTGCGCGCGCAGCGCCATGGGCTTGGGCTTCATCACCTCGGGCAGATAGAGCGCGTAGCGGCCGGCACGGATGCCGATCGCCTTCAGCTTCTGCCGGAGATCGGGGTTGATGTCGGCATCCGTCGCGCCCATCACGAGCCCGAGTTCCTCGCGCAGACGGAAGGCCGGGCCGCGCAGCGTGTTGTCCTCGGCCGCCTTGGCCTCGGCCTTGAAGAGCGGGCCGAGCTCGCGGGCGACATGGGCTTCGAGCCAGGTCGCGAGGCGCGCGCGGATGCGCTCGCGCTGCGCGCCGTCGAGGAACTCGCTCGTCAGCACCTCGACCTGCGGCTTGCCGGGCTCGGGGCCGGGCTTGAGCTTCGCGACCTCGGCGATGTCGCCGAGCCCCGCGGGCATGTTGGGCGCGTGGGAATAGGCCCAGGTCACCATGTGCTTCGGCGTGATGGCGAAGGCCTCGTCCTTCGCGGCTTCCAGCATGGCGACGCGGCGCGGGATCTCGGCGCCGAGCGCGCGGCGGGCGGCGCGCAGCACCAGGCGGCGCTCCTCTTCCTCGACCGCGGCGGAATCGGGTTCGAACGAGAAGCCCTTCACATGGCCGACCGGATGGCCTTCGACCACCACCTCGCCGCGGCGGGTGACGGCGGAGAGAAGTTCCTCCTCGCTCTCGCTCTCCATCTTGCGGATGAGGTGCGCGGCGCGGCGGTCCACGAAGCGGGCGGTCAGGCTCTCATGCAGGGCGTCGGAGACCATGTCCTCGGCGCGGCGGGTCTCGGCCTGGAATTCGGCGGCGTCCTTCACCCAGTCGGTGCGGGCGGCGACATAGGCCCAGACGCGGATGGCGGAGAGGCGGGCCATGAGCGTGTCGAGGTCGCCATCGGCGCGGCCGAGCTGCGCGATGGACGACGCCACCCATTCGCGCGGCAGCTCATGCTCGCGGGCGAGATGAACAAAGATCCTGCGGCAGAGCTGGGTGTGGCTGTCATCCGCGAGCTTGCGGAAATCCGGCACCTGGCAGGCTTCCCACAGCAGGCGCACGCGCCCGCTGGTGTCGGCGAGGTCGCGGATCTCCTGCTCGCGGGCGAGCATGGAGAGCGTGATGTGATCGACGGCGTCATGCCCCTTGGCGAGCCCCGGCTGCGGCGCGGGGGCGGCGAGGCTGTCGAGCAGCGTGTCGATCGAGGAGAAGTCGAGGTCGCTGTTGCGCCACGCCAGCTGCGCGAGCGGCTCGAAGGAATGCGTCTCGACCTTCTCGACGATCTCGGGTTCCAGCGGCGGGCAGTCGCCCGTGGTGCCGAAGCTGCCGTCGCGCATCCCCCGCCCGGCGCGGCCGGCGATCTGCGCGACTTCCTGCGCGGTGAGCGCGCGGGAGGCATGGCCGTCGAACTTCGTCAGATTGGCGAAGGCGACATGGTCCACATCCATGTTGAGGCCCATGCCGATCGCATCCGTCGCGACCAGGAAATCCACCTCGCGGTTCTGATAGAGCGCCACCTGCGCGTTGCGTGTGCGCGGCGAGAGCCGCCCCATCACCACGGCGCAGCCGCCGCGGCGGCGGCGGATGGCTTCGGCGATGGCGTACACTTCCTCCGCGCTGAAGGCGACGACCGCCGAGCGCGCCGGCAGGCGCGAGAGCTTCGCGGGGCCGGCGAAGGTGAGCTGCGAGAGGCGCGGCCGCGTCTCGATCTCTGCGCGCGGCACCAGGCGGCGCAGCAGCGGCGCGATGGTCTCGGCGCCGAGGAACATGGTTTCCACCATGCCGCGCGCATGCAGCAGCCGGTCGGTGAAGACATGCCCGCGATCGGGATCGGCGCAGAGCTGGATCTCGTCCACGGCGAGGAATTCCACCGGCCGGTCGAGCGGCATCGCCTCCACCGTGCAGGCGAACCACTTCGCACCCGGGGGCACGATTTTCTCCTCCCCCGTGATCAGCGCGACATTCGCCTCGCCCTTGATCGCGACCATGCGATCGAAGTTCTCGCGCGCGAGCAGGCGCAGCGGGAAGCCGATGATGCCGGAGGCATGGGCCAGCATCCGCTCGATGGCCAGATGCGTCTTGCCGGTGTTCGTGGGGCCGAGAACGGCGCGGACCCTGGGTTCGAACATGCGCGGGGTCGTGTCCGTCTAACAGTGGGGGGAGGGCTCCGTCGCACGCGGCGCGCGACTTGTCCATGGCCGGTGCTGCAGACTTACCGAAGACGCCCGGGACCTCTAGCGTGCAGCTGTGCACGAAGCGACCGTAACCGCCCGGTTCTGCCGTTGGCCCGCCAACTCCTGGCGTGGCGTACGACGCGCGATCGAGGGCGACGACGCGCATCCGGACATGGGCTGAAGGCCTTGTCGGTCGCTGCGCGCTTCGCCCTGATGTTCACGCTGCAGTTCACCGCCATCGGCGTGATGCAGCCCTTCCTGCCCGTTCTGTTCGCCGCGCGCGGCGCGACCGCGGAGTCCGTGGGCATCCTGCTCGCTGCGGGATCGCTGACACGGCTCCTCGCGGGCCCCGCCGGCGGGCGCCTTGCCGACGCGCTCGGCGATCCGCGCCTTGTCATGGGCGCGGGCGCGACGCCCTCGGCCCACAGGAAGCCGAGCGAGACGAGGGCGTCGTTGCCCTGCTGCTGGTGACCGTGCTGCACGCCGCGCTGATGGCGCCGAACCTGCCGCTGGGCGATGCCATGGCGGCGCAGCGCGCGCGGGGCGGGCATGGCTTCGAC
>JAYRQX010000638.1:0-7682 GCA_041910415.1 Acetobacteraceae bacterium
CGCGCATCACGGCGCCGCACTCAGCACGAGACAGACATTCTGCCCGCCGAAGCCGAAGGAGTTGGACAGCACGTGCCGCAGCCCACTCACCTTGCGCGCGACGTTCGGCACCACGTCCAGCGTGATGGCCGGGTCCGGCTCGTCATGGTTGATGGTGGGCGGCAGCGTCTGGTCGCGGATGGAGAGCAGGCTGAACGCCGCCTCCAGCGCGCCGGAGGCCGAGAGCGTGTGGCCGATCATGGATTTGTTGGAGGAGATCGGCGGCGGGGTGTCGCCGAAGACGGCGCGGACGCCAAGATTCTCCATCTTGTCGTTCTCGGGCGTCGAGGTGCCGTGGGCGTTGACATAGCCGATGTCCGACGGCTTCAGGCCCGCATCCTCGAGCGCGCTGTTCATCGCGCGGATGATCGCCGAACCCGTGGGGTTGGAGCGCGTGCGGTGGAAATTGTCGGCCCGCTCGCCGCAGCCGCTGACCAGCCCGATGACCTTGGCTCCACGCGCGATGGCACTGTCGTAGTTCTCAAGGATCAGCGCCGCCGCGCCCTCGGACATGATGAAGCCGTCGCGCGACTTCTCGAAGGGGCGCGACGCCTTCTCCGGCACCTCGTTGCGCGTGGAGAGCGCGGAGAGCAGGGAGAAGCGGATCAGTGCCTCGGGCTGCACGGATCCGTCCGCGCCGAGCGCGATCGCCGCCTCCGCCTCCCCGCGCTGGATCGCCTCGACGCCGAGTTGGATCGCCGACGCGCCCGTCGCGCAGGCCGTCGTCAGGCTGATGGAGGCGCCGCGCGTGCCGAAGCGCGCCGACAGATGCTCGCCCACGCCGCTGAAGGCGAAGCTTTCGTAGTAGTCCTGGCGCCCGGCCGCGGCCGCGGCCATCGCCGGATAATTCGGCGTGCCGTTGGCACGGCGTGCCAGGTCGAAGCGCTGCGGCCATTCCATCTCGACCGGCGGCATGCCGACGAAGAGCGGGCCCGGGAAGCTGCCCTGGGATCCGATGGCGGCCGTCGTCAGGGCTTCCTCGACCGCGAAGATCGCCATGCGCTCGACACGCACGGAGGAAGCCAGGTAGTCGGTGCCCGGCGTCTCGCCCGGCAGGTCCACCGTGCCGGCGATGGTCGTCTTCAGGTGGTCGATCGGGAAGCGGCGGATGCGCCTGATGCCGGACCGGCCCGCGGTGAGCGCCGCCCAATTGTCGTCCAGGCCCCAGCCGAGGGGGGTGACGATCCCGATGCCGGTGACGGCGACGAGCGGACGACCGAAGGAATCCTTCATCGCACGGGCTCCAGCAAAGCGAGCGCCTCGCCGCGCCACTGGCCGAAACCGGTGACGAGGATGCGGTCCTTGGCCTCGGCATCGCCGGTGTCGGCCGGGTCCATCGGCGGATAGAAGCTGCCGCGCGACAGCGCCAGCGCGCCAAGCGCGACGTTGGCCGGGAAGGTCGCCTCGATGCCGTGGCCGATCAGCGAGCCGGTGGTGCGCACCGCCGCATTGGGCAGGCCGGCCAGGAAGGCGCGCTCCTCGGCCAGCGCGACCGACACGCCCGTGGCGCCGGACAGCACGCCGAGCGATCCGCCGGCCGGCGCGCCGAGCTTCTCCCAGAGCGCCTTCGCGGCGCTGGCCGATCCGCCATTCTCCCGCCGGTGCACCGCATCCGTCGCGATGCCCATGATCTTCGCCAGCCCCTTCGCGCCGCGCGCCTTCGCGTGCTCCGCCGTCTCCAGCACCAGGAAGGCCGCGAGCGCCGCGGGGATGAAGCCGCCCTCGCCACCCCGCTGCGTCACGGGCGCATAGCCGCCACACCAGAGGGCGCCGCCCATGTGATACAGCAGCACCAAGTCCCAGCGCTGGGAGACATAGGCGCCGCCCACCAGCGCGATCCCGCCGCGGCCTTCGGAAAGCCGCAGCGCCGCGATGCGCACCGCATCCGCCGCGCACTGCTCCTCGCCCATGAAGGTGCGCGACGAGCCTGTCACGCCATGCACGATCGAGATGTTGCCCGCGAGCAGGTTGGAGAGCTGCGCCAGGAACAGCGTCGGCCGCAGGTCCGTGGACAGCCGCTCGTTCATCTTCGGCCAGATCACGGCAGGGTCGCCGCTGGCGAACTCGGTCGCCAGCGCCTCATCCACCGCGATGTCGCGCTCGCCGCCGCCCGCCGCGACCACCAGGTGCATGTCGGAGACAAGCTCCCGCGCCCCGGCATTGTCGATGGCGAGCCCGGCGGCATAGGTGCCGACACGCTGCCAGGGCTCCATCTGCCGCTGGTCGCCCTTCTTCGGGATCTGCCTGTCCAGCTCCAGCGCGGGCAGAGGATGCACCGGGAAGGGTGCGTAGGCAGCGTCGTCCACCACGGGCTTCGTGCCAGGCGTCGTCAGCGCCGACCAATGCGCATCCGGACCCTCGCCCAGCGAGGAAACCAGGCCGATGCCGGTGATCCAGACGTCCTTCGTCATCAGGCGCTCACTCCCGGCAGGCCGATCTCGGCGGCCCGCGCCCGCATCGCCTGCGCCAGCTCCGGCGCAGGGAAATCCATGATCCGCAGCGTCAGCTCGGCATCGCAGATGCGCTTGCCCTCGCTCGTCACCCGGGCCTTGGTCACGGCGAAGCCCGACCCGTCATGCTCCAGCGCCGCGGTGACTTCCAACGGCGCGCCGGGCCCGACGAAGGAGCGGAACTTGGCCTCCTTCACCCCCATCAGGAAGGGCATGCGCTCCAGCCTGTTGAGACCCAGCAGCAGCCAGCCCGAGGTCTGGGCCATGGTCTCGACCAGCAGCACGCCCGGCATCAGGGGGTAGCCCGGGAAATGGCCCTCGAAGACCGGGGAGGCCTCGGGCACGCGCGACTCGACCGTGATCGTCTGCCCCTCCAGGGACAGGATCCGGTCCACCATCATGAAATATTCCAGGCGCACGGGACCTCTCTCCCGGGCGGACGCCGAGGCTTCAGCCGCCCGCCTTCGCCGCCACCAGCTCGTCGATGCGGGTCGCGAGGTTCTTCATGACGAAATACTGCTCGGCCGGCGCCTTGCCCGCGTTCACTTCCTGGGTCCAGGCCTCGACCGGCACCTTGATTCCGAAGGCCTTGTCGATCGCGAAGACGATGTCGAGGAAGTCCAGGCTGTCGATGCCCAGATCGTTGATGACGTGGCTGTCGGGGGTGATCCTGTCGCGCGGCACTTCGCTGTTCTCGGCGATGATGTCGGCGATGCGATCGAAGGACGAGGCCATGCGTGGCCCTCCGGAATCCGGGGTTGGGTTAGGGGATTGGGGGGCGTCTTTGGCCTGAACGGGGGCGAAAGGCAAGCTTCCCACCGGCCGACGGCCAGCGGCCACGGCTGCACAGCCTGCGCCGCCCCGGTGGGACAGCGCCGAACGCGCACGTTGACCGTCGGCAGCGACGCGACAACCCTGCCACTTCCCCGGGCGCCCGTCTGGCAGCAGCCGGGCGCCGAGGACGACACGCCGCCGTGAGCTCTGCTTCCCCGCCATCGCCCGAAGCACCATCGCTCTGGCACGCCCTGGCCTGGCCGGGCGCCGTGGCGCTGACGGGCCTGACCAGCGGCGTGGCGGGGCTGTCGCTGGCGCTGCTGCTGCATGGGATCCAGCACCTTGCCTATGGCTACAGCCTGACCAGCCTGGTCGGCACGGAGAGCTTCCTCGACGGGGTCACGAGCGCCACCCCCGTCAGACGGCTGGCGGTGCTGGTCGGCTGTGGCTTCGTCGCGGGTCTGGGCTGGTGGACGCTGCTCCGCCTGGGGCAGCCGCGAATATCGGTCCGGGCCGCAATCGATAACCCTGGCCAGGCGCTGCCGCCGGCCACCACCACCGCGAATGCCCTGCTGCAGATCGTGACCGTGGCCCTCGGATCTCCGCTCGGCCGGGAAACCGCCCCGCGCGAACTCGGCGCGCTGTTTGCCGGATGGGTGCGTCGCGCGCCGGGCCTTTCGGAGGACAAGTCGCGGATCCTGCTCGCCTGCGGCGCCGGTGCCGCGCTGGCCGCGGTCTATAACGTGCCCTTCGGCGGTGCGCTCTTCGTCATGGAGACGCTGCTCTTCAGCATCGCACCCGTGGTGGCCCTTCCCGCCCTCGCCACCTCGGTCATCGCGGCCTGCGTCTCCTGGGTCGGGCTCGGCGACATCTATGATTACACCCTGCCGTCGGTGCCGCTCAGCGGTGGGCACCTGCTGTGGGCCGCCTTGAGCGGGCCTGTGATCGGCATCGCAGCCTGGGCCTATGCTCGGTTGGCCGAAGGGGCACGGGCCGCGGCGGCCACTGAGATCGCGGTGATCCCGGCCTGCCTTGGTGTGTTCACGGCGATCGGCCTGCTCGCCATGGCCTTCCCGCAACTGCCCGGCAATGGCCGCGGGCCGATCCAACTCGGGCTCGCCGGCGAGATGACACTGGGGGTGGCGGCCATGCTGCTGGGGCTGAAGATCGTCTCGACACTGGCCTGTCTGCGGGCAGGGGCCACGGGCGGGTTGATGACCCCCGGCATGACGATCGGGGCACTGATGGCGGTGTTGCTGGCCGGCGCTTGGGGGCAGGTCCTGCCCCTGCCCGCCGCCCAGGGTCCCTTCGCGCTGATCGGCAGCGTCGCCTTCATCGCGGTGTCGATGCGCATGCCCGTTACCGCCGTTGTGCTGGGCTTCGAGTTCACCAGGGCCGGCCACGATTTCGCGGTGCCGATGCTGATCGCCGTGGCGCTGGCGACGGCATCGGCCCGGCTCTGCGCGTGCTGGGAAGCGCCGTCGCCGCGACGCGCCTGACCGGCCGGAATGCCCCCGGGGAGACTCGAACTCCCATGCCCTTCCGGGCGGGCGATTTTGAGTCGCCTGCGTCTACCGTTCCGCCACAGGGGCCTGAGGCTGGGCGCCAGAAGTAGCCGCCCCGCCGGCGTGGGTCCAGACGGGACGCACTGCTTCAGATCGTCGGCTGCACCGTGGCGGTGGGCGAGACCACGATGAAATGCCCCTGGCGCGCGCGGGCGGTCTTCCGCACCGCCAGCGCCTCCCACAACAGGAAGCTCTGCAGCCGTTCGAGCAGGAAGCCGCCGACGCGCTGCTGGTAGCCTTCGCGCGGCACGTGGAAGTTCGCGGCGAAGTGGGTCCAGGCCGCGCGGAGCCTTGCCATCTGGTCCAGGAAGAAGGGGAGTTCGAAGATGCCGAGGGACGGCACCGGGATCAGCGCGCCGCAGCGCAGGAAGCGGACGCAGGTCGCGTCATCGAAGATCGTCGCCCGCAGCGACAGGGTGAAGGCCACGAAGTCGTCGATCACGTGGTATTGGGCGTAATTGGCTGCAAGGGAGCCGACATCGATCGCCGGGCCCACCAGCATGGCATCCGCATGGGCCTCGATTTCCGCGGCGTTCGGAAAGAGACCGACAGCCTCCTCGGGCGGGATGGCGAAAGCGAAGCTCTGGTTGGTGCTGCGCCGGCTGCCCTCGCGGTAGGCCAGGAACTTCCGGTACTGGAAGACCATGACGCGGCCGCTCGCGCCGCCACGCGCCAGGAGGTCGGCCAGCCCGAACAGCTTGGCGTATTCCGACAGCGCGGTCACCTGCATCGCGGCAGGGAAGGCGCTTTCCGGCACGATCACCTGCCGCGGCAGCCCCTGATCCGCCTGGGAGACGAAGACGAACTCCGCGGGCGGATCGAAGGCCAGCCCGCGGTGGCCGATGCAGAAGGTCTGCAGCATGGAGGGCAGGGCTATTCCGCCGCCGCCTTCGGCTCCTCCACCAGCGCCGTCTCGAACTCCGCCGGGCCGGTGATCTCCAGGATCTCGACGTCGTCGGAATGCGCGACCTCGATGTGCTTGATCTGGGGCGGCTGGTAGCAGCTGTCACCCGCCCTGAAGGTGACCTCGCCGATATCCTCGTAGCGGAAGGTCACCCAGCCCTTCAGCACGAAGAACATCTGGAACGTGAGGTCGTGCGTGTGCCATTGCGGGTTGGCGTGCGTGCCGGGGATGCCGCGGATCACATGCGCGCCGAAGGCGCCGTTGGTCGCGCCCTTGATGCCGAGGTCACGGTATTCGAAGAAGGGCCGCAGGCCACGCTTGAACTCGGCGCCCGCGGCGTGGCTCGTCGTCGTCCTGGACATGCTGCTTCCTCCTTCAGGACAGCGGAAGTACGACGTGCTGCGCGAATCCCGGGCGAGTCTTCATGCTCTCGTAAAGGCGGGCGAGGTTCGGCAGGTCCGGCCGCGCGATCGGCAGCGCGAACCAGCGATGCACCCAGGGGCCGAGCGCGACATCGGCGAGCGTCGGCGCATCGCCCGTGACGAAGCGCTTGGCGCCCACGGCGGCGTCCACGATGGCCCAGAGCTTCCCCGCATCCGACCGCGCCTTCGCCTCGGCCTCCGCATTGCGTTCCTCCGGCTTCAGCCGGACATGGTTGAAGAAGACCACGACCATCGGCGCGGTCAGGTGCGCCAGCACCCAGTCCATCCAGCGTTCCACCTCGGCGCGCTTGCGGGGTGCCTTGGGATAGAGCCGGCCCTCGGGGTCATGCGTATTGCCGAGGTAGCGGCAGATGGAATGGCTCTCCCACAGCGTCCAGCCATCCTCTTCCTCGATGGTCGGCACCAGGCTCATGGGATTCTTGGCCCGGTAGGCGGCGTCCTGCGTGATGCCGAAGGCGCCGCCGGCGTCGATCCGCTTGAAGGGTATTCCGAGTTCCTCGCAGGTCCAGAGCGTCTTCATGACGTTGCTGGAACTCGTCCGGCCCCAGATGGTCAGCATGATGTCGCCCTCCCCGGCCACTTCGGCGGGCACGGTAGGCGCGGGTCCGGCGGCGGTCCAGTTGCCTCCCCCATGCGGGAAGGCGTAACAGCCGCCCATGGCCCGCCCCCTCCTGATCGCCCTGCTCGCCGCGGCGGCGCCGCTCTTCGCCGAAGGCAGCGAGCGCTGGGGTGGGCTCGCGCCCTGCGCGCTCTGCCTCTGGCAGCGCTGGCCCTATTGGGCCGCGGCCGCCATCTCGCTGGCCGCGGCGCTGGTGCCGGGGCGGGCACGGCCCATGCTGCTGGCGCTGGCCGGGGTGGCGGTTCTCGTCTCGGGCGGGATCGCGGCGCTGCATGTCGGCGTGGAATGGGGCTGGTGGCCCTCGCCGCTCCCCGGTTGCCAGGCACCCTCCATGTCGCTCGGCGGATCGCTCGACGACATGCTGCGCTCCATGCCGGCGGCGCCCAACAAGCCCTGCGACGCGCCGACCTTCCTGATCCCGGGCCTGCCGGTCTCCATGGCTGCGATGAACTTCCTGTATGCGGTGGGCCTCGGCGGGCTGGCGCTGGTGCTGGCGCAGCGCGCGCACCGCATGACGGCGCTGAACGACAGAATCTGATGGACAACCTGCCCCTGCCGGAGGCGGATGCCGCGACCACGGCCGCGATCAAGGACTGGCTGGCGCGCTTCGCCGCTTGCGTGCGGGAGGTGGATTATGCGGGCGCCTATCCCTTCTGGCACGACGCCATCGTGATCTTCGGCACTACCAGGAACTGGTGAAAAGCCGCCGGAGGTGGACCGACACGCAGTGGGACAATGCCTGGCCGCGGACTTCCGACTTCGCCTTCGACTTCGACAACAGCTTCGTTCAGGCCTCGCCGGACCGGCAGATGGCGGTCGCCATCACGCCCTGGACGAGCACGGGCTATCACCCCGATGGCAAGCCCTTTCCGCGACCCGGGCGCGCGA
>JAYRQX010000639.1:0-2509 GCA_041910415.1 Acetobacteraceae bacterium
CCCCAGCACCAGCGAGCCCGATCCGCTGCCATCGGCCAGCACCGCCGTCAGCGGCGGGAAGGCCGCGTCGTGGACGAAGCGGCATTCCGCCACCTCGATCGCCGGATGGATCGCGGCGACCGCATCGGCGACATCGTCCTCGGTGTAGGGATCCTCGCGCGGCGGCAGGTCTTCCGCCAATCGCACAGCGTATTCGCATTCCACGATCGGGTGCAGCAGGCCGGCATGGGCCAGCGTCACGCCGCTGCGCAGCAGGAAGGGCGCGAAGACCCGGCCGAAGATCGGCTCGGCGGCGCGCAGCCGGCGCTGCATCTCCCGGCTGTTGGCCGCGATCTTCCAGCCGCCCACCGGCCATTCCAGCGCCTCGGCGACGCGGGCGGCGACCGCGTAGGCGGCCTCGGCATCCGCCGGCACCAGGGCGGGATCGAGCCCGCTCTGCTGCCGTCCCTCGCGCCGCAGCGCCGCCAGCAGTGTCACCAATGCGTCCATGCTCATCCACCCACCAGCGCTGCGCGGAAGGCCGCCAGCGGTTGTTCCAGCGCCGTCGGCCAGCGCGAGTTCAGCGACGGGATCGCGTAGCTCGGCCGCCCATGGTCCACGAAGATGAAGGCCACCTGCCGCGTCTGGTCCCGCCAGGCGATGAACAGATCCTCGCCCGTGCCGCAATGCTGGGCCTCGCAGGTCCAGCCATAGACCCAGCCCTCCCCGGCTTCCGCGAAGGGCATGCCGGGGTTGCGCACCCGGCGCGCCATGGAAGCCTGCCGCCCGCCGCTCGCCTGGCGCAGCAGCACGGCGATGGAGGCGTCCTCGGCCAGCGCCAGCACGGGTCGGCCGACCAGCGGCGACGCTTCCTCGGCCGCAGCTGGTGCTGCCGGCAGCAGCGCGAGCGCGATGACGAAAAGGCGCCTCATGCGCGCAGCACCCGTCGTTCCAGCCACCACAGCCACAGTCCCGCTCCGATGATCACGGCGCCGCCCGCCAGCATCGCCGGCCGCGGCACGTCGCCGAAGATGAGCCAGCCATAGAAGGCCGCCAGCACCAGCTGCACGTATTTGAACGGCATCACCACCGAGGCCGGCGCCACCCGGAGGGCGCGGACCATCAGCACATGCCCGGCGACCGAGATCGCGCCGGTCAGCATCAGCAGCGCGCCCGTCAGGGGCGACGGCGTGACCCAGCCGATGGGCGCCAGCAGCGCGCCGATGCCGAGCGTGCCGGCCATCGGCAGCGCCACCAGCACCGAATCCGCCGCCCCCCGCAGCACGCGCGTCAGTGTCGTCATCACGGCGTAGAGCACCGCGCCGGCGAGCGCGGCGCCGGCGCCGAGCGCCGTCGCGTGGAACTCCTCGAACAATGCGATGACGACGCCGGCGAAGCCCAGCAGGATCGCCGCCCAGCGGGCCGCCGGCACGCTCTCCCGCAGCGCGAAGCTGGCCATCACGGCCACGAAGATCGGCGCCGACATCCAGAAGATGATGACATCGGCCAGCGGCATGAAGGTCAGCGCGACGTAGAAGCCCGCGACCTCTCCGGTCGCGCAGAGCATGCGCAGGACATGCAGCCAGGGCCGGTCGATGCGGCGGAAGCGCCCGGCCAGCGCGCCGCGATAGAGCGCCGGCCCCAGCACGACGAAGGCGCCGAGGCTGCGGAACAGCAGCAGCTGGCCGATCGCGAAGCTGGCCGTCAGCCACTTGGACAGCACGTCGTTCGTCGTGAAGACGAAGACCGAGCCGAGCAGGAGCCCGATGCCGAGAAGCGTCTGATTCCGCGCCGGGGCGGTCACGATCCCTATTCGATCCGGATGTTCGCTTCGCGCACCAGCGTCGTCATGGCGGCGCGGCCTTCGCTGAGGAAGCGTGCGAATTGCTGCGGGGAGGAGCCGACCGGCACGGCGCCCAGCTGTGCGAGCCGCGTCCGCACCTCGGGCTCGGCCAGCGTGTCCGTCAGCGCGCCATGCAGCCGCTCGGCGATCGGCATCGGCGTGGCGGCGGGGGCAAACAGCGCGGCCCATTCGCTGATGTCGAAGCCTGCGATGCCGCTCTCGGCAATCGTCGGCACATCCGGCCGCGCGGCGAGCCGTTCGGCGGACGCCACCGCGATGAAGCGCGCACGCCCGGAATCCACGATGGGACCGGCCGAGAGCGCGGTGATGAAGACGCCATCCAGGTTCCCCGCGGCGAGGTCGCGCGCCGCGTCCGCGCCACCGCGATAGGGCACGTGCTGCACCTGGATGCCGGCGCGCTGCGAGAACATGGCGAGCCCGAGATGCCCCGCCGTCGCATTGCCCTGGGTGCCGATGTTGAGCGTGTTCGGCCGCGCCCGCGCCGCCGCGATGAACTCCGCCAGCGTCCGCGCCGGGAAATCCGCCTTCACCGCGATCACCTGCGGGAAGGTGACGACCAGGCTGATCGGCAGGAAGGCGGTGGTGTAGTCGAAGGGCAGGCCGCGCAGCAGCGCATGGTTGACCATGTGGGACGACGCGTCCCAGAGCAGCGTGTAGCCATCCGGC
>JAYRQX010000640.1:0-6327 GCA_041910415.1 Acetobacteraceae bacterium
CGGCGCTTGCATGGCGGAGGTCGGGGTTCTTCTGCAGCCCGCGCGCGATCACCGCGCCGAGCGGCGTGCTGCCGAGCACGCCCATCTCCGCGGGCTCCGACCCCGTCAGGCGCAGCAGCGTCTCGGGCAGGCTCGCCCCCGCGAAGGGCGGGCGGCCGAGCAGGATCTCGTAGAGGATGGCCGAGGCCGCGAACAGGTCCGCGCGCTGGTCCACGCGGCGGCCGAGCGCCTGTTCCGGCGCCATGTAGGCGGGCGTGCCGATCATGCCGCCCGCGGCCGTCAGCGCCGTGATCTCGAGCCGCGCGATGCCGAAATCCGCGATCTTCGCGCGGCCTTCCAGCGTGACCAGGATGTTGGCGGGCTTGATGTCGCGGTGGATGATGCCGAGTGCATGCGCGGCCTGCAGCCCATCGAGGACCTGCAGCATCGCGGTGGCGAGCCGCGGCGCGACCTCGCGCCGGTCGGTGCCCGCCTCGCGCAGCATGGCCGAGAGCGTCTGGCCCTCGACATATTCCATGACGATGTAGGGTGAGCCGTCCTGCTCGCCGAAATCATAGACGCCGACGATCGCCGCATGGGTGCAGCGCCCGGCGGCGCGCACCTCGACACGGAAGCGGTCGAGGTATTCCTGGCGCGCCGCGGGTTCCAGCGCATCGGCCTTCATCACCTTGACGGCGACGGGACGGTCGATCGCCGGGTCGTGCGCGCGATAGACCATGCCCATGGCACCGCCGCCGATCGCGCCGGTGACGGTATAGCGGCCGAAGGCCTGCGGCAGAGGCGGGAGCGGCGTCGCCGCAGCGCCGTCCATCTCAGCCGCCCAGCATCTTCATCGCCTGATCGAGGCTGCGGCGCATGCGCGTGAAGGAGCGGCCGAGTTCGGCGATCTCGTCCTTGCCCGATGTCTCGAACTCGGGCGCGTCCGCCTGGCCCAGGCTGACCGCGGTCGCCGTCTCGGCCATGCGCAGCACCGGGCGGATGACGAGCGTGTTGAGCAGCAGGTTCAGCACGATCATCGCCGTGCCGAAGACGATCGCCAGGATCACCATGGCGCTGTGCAGGTTCCGTGTCGCCTGGCGTAGCGCGAGTTCCATGGGCACGGAGACGAGCTGGGCGCCGATCGTCTCGTTCATGTGCCAGCCGAAGCCGTTCTGGGACCCGTACTGGGCGGTCATGGTCCGGGGCGCGCGGTCCGGCGTGGAATGGCAGGCAAGGCATCCCTCGTCGCGGATGGTCAGCGGCCGCGCCAGCGTCAGGACGCGCCCGGTCGGCGTCTCGCGCTCGCCCACCAGCTCGTTGAGGCTCGCATTGTTGCGGAAGGTGGTGATGAAGTCCGCTTCCCAATCCGTCGCGCGGTTATTGGGGTTGGTCGGGTTCAGCGCGGCTTCCTTGTAGGTGAACTCCCGGTTCTCCTGCTGCACGGCGCGGAAGTTGGTCTGCGCGGCATAGGAGGGCACGGTCGAAGGCTCGAAGCGCCCGGTGTCCACGCGCTCGATCAGCGGCCTCACCTCGCGGACCGTGTAGCCCCTGACGGCATTCGCCGCGCTCAGCATGATGCGGGCGTTCTGCAGCACCTCGTTGCGCGCGGCCTGGATGAATTGCTGTTCCAGGTAGAACCAGGCCGCGCCCAGCCCGAGGGCAAAGACGACCAGCAATGCCAGGTTGAACTTCGTCCGTACGCCCATCGAAAATACAACTCCCCCGCGAAATGAGCACGCGCCGTGCCATTTCGCCCGGGCGATCTTTACCAAGTACCGGAGTGTCGTTCAACCAAAGTTGAAGATGTGATCGAAGGATGCGTGGCTACAGGCCGCGCAAGGCCGCGCAGATGCGCCCGACCTGCTCCTCCGTCAGCTCGGGATACATCGGCAGGCTGAACACCTCCTGCGACGCCCGCGCCGTTTCCGTGCAACCGGCCGGGCCGAGAGCCACGCGGTCCTGGTAGGCGGCCTGGAGGTGCACCGGCACGGGGTAGTGGATGCCCGTGCCGACGCCCTGCTCCCTCAGCCCGGCCTGCAGGGCGGCCCGGTCCGGGCTGCGCAGCACATACTGGTGGAAGACGTGCTCCGCGCCGTCGCGCCGCGCCGGCGGCGCCAGTCTCCCGCCGGCAAGCGCCGCGTCGTAACGCGCCGCGATCGCGCGCCGCTTCGCATTGCCGGCATCGAGCGCCGTCAGCTTGACCCGCAGGATCGCAGCCTGGATCTCGTCGAGGCGGCTGTTCACCCCGACCATGGCACTCACATAACGCTCCTTCCAGCCATACTGGCGGATCGCCGCGATGCGTTCGGCAAGTTCCCAGTCATCGGTCGCCAGCACGCCGCCATCGCCGAGCGCACCGAGGTTCTTGGTGGGATAGAGGCTGAAGGCGGCGGCCGCACCCAGCGTGCCGAGCTTGCGGTTGTTGAGCGTCGCGCCATGGCATTGCGCGCAATCCTCGATCAGCACGACGCCGTGCCGCTCGCAGGCGTCCAGCATCGGCGCCAGGTCGGCCGCCTGGCCATAGAGGTGCACGACGATGGCCGCGCGGATCGGCGGCAGGCCGGGCGGCGGGTCGTCGAGGACGGCGATCAGCTCATCCGGATCCATGGTGTAGGTGTCGGGGTCGATGTCGAGCAGGAGCGGCGTCGCGCCGGCCATCTCGATGGCCGCGACGGTCGCAACCGCGGTGTGGGAGACGGTCGCGACCGTGCTCCCCTCCCCGATGCCGAGGCCGCGCAGGATCAGCGCCAGCGCATCCGTGCCATTGGCACAGCCGATGGCACGATTCAGGCCGAGCCAGTCGGCGAACTCGCGTTCAAAAGCCTCGCCTTCCCTGCCGAGGATGTACCAGCCCGAGGCCAGCGCGCGCGCGACCGCGGCGTCGATCTCGGCCTTCTGCGCGCGGTAGCCGGCGCCAGGGTCGGCCTGGGGGATCATGGCGGGGGTCGTCATGGCGGGATCCTCAGAGATAATCGACGAGGCGGGCGCGGTACCAATCGAGCGAGCGGCGCAGCCCCTCGTCCAGCCCGACCTGCGGCGCCCAGCCGGTGGCGACGCGGAAGGCGCGATCATCGGCGGCGTAGGAGCCGATGTCGATGGGCGCGCGGTCCGCGGGGAATTCCTTGGTGACATAGGATCCCTTGCCGTCATTGGCCGCGATCAGCTTGTCGGCCAGTTCCAGCAGCGAGGCCGGCGGGCTGCCGCCGAGATTGAAGACCTGGCCCGCCACCTGCGCTTCGCCCGCCTGCTCGGCGGCACGCAGGAAGGCCTCGGTCACGTCATCCACATAGGTGAGGTCGCGCAGCTGCGCGCCGCCCCAGACCTCGAAGGCTTCGCCTTCCAGCACGCGGCGCATCCAGATCCCCAGGAAGGTCTGGCGCGCATCCTTGATGCGTAGCCGCGGTCCGTAGCAGTTCGTCAGGCGGATGGAGACCACGGGGCGGTGGTGCACGCGCTGCTCCAGCAGCCAGTACTGCTCGCCCGCCCATTTGGAGACGCCATTCGCGTCGGGCGGATTCACGGGATGCAGCTCGTCCACCGGCAGGCTGCGCGGGCGGCCGTAGAACTGGCGCGTCGAGGCATGCACGACCGTCGCCTTCGGCGCGACCTCCCGCATCACGCCGATCAGCCGGACCTGCGCGACGGCGTTGATGGCGATGTCGGCGACCGGGTCCTTCTGCCCGCCCATGTGGCTGGTCTGCGCGGCCATGTTGAACAGCACGTCCACGCCCTCGCAGAGCGAATGCAGCTCGGTGTCGCGGATGTCCCCGCGCACCAGCATGACCCCCGCCCCTTCGAGGTTGCGCGGCGACGCGCCGCCATCGGGCATCATGGCATCGAGCGCCGTCACCCGCGCGCCGAGCGCGGCCAGCGCATGGCACAGATTGGCGCCGAGGAACCCCGCGCCGCCCGTCACCAGAACCCGCTTGCCGCGCCAGAATTCAGGCGTGCCCATGCATCCCGTCCTCGCATTCGTTCCGGCATCCTCGCCGCCGATTGCGGCGGGATCGCGCCTACTCCTCGGCGCCGCCGCGGCGATGATGCGCCGCCGCGCCCTCGGCATCCTCCCCATGTTCCGAGGCCTGGCGGGTGCGCATGATCTCCGCGAAGCCGAAGAGCAGAAGCACCTGGCCCAGGATGACCTGGAGGGACGCCATCAACCGGACGCCATCATCCTGCGGGGTGAGGTCGCCATAGCCCACCGTCGCCTGGGTGACGAGGCTGAAATAGAGCGCATCGGGGAAGCTCACCGTGGCCGGCCCCTGGGGCGAGGAAAAGAGCGGCATGACGGAGAGGCCGTCCGAGATGCGATAGAGGCTCGCGAAGAGGACGACGAGAACGCCGTACATCGTCAGGAAGGCGAAGATCGGCACGGCGACGCGGCCGACCCGCACGCCGAGTTCCTTCATGATCAGCGCCATGTCGGTCAGCAGCAGCACCACGCCGCGAACGGACGATGCGACCATGATCGCGATCGCCGCCATGGCGGCGAGCATCGCGATGCTCTGGTCGAAGGGATCCATGCGGTTGATGGGCAGCGACATGGACAGCGCACCCACCATCCAGACCGGGATCAGCCAGCGCGCCATGCGCGGCAGGTGTTCAACATCGAAGGGCCGGCCGCGGGAGGCGATGAGCGTCAGCCGCTTCCGCCGGGTCCACACCGCGGCCAGGAAGGCGGCGACGGGCAGCAGGAAGCCGGGGGCGCGCGCCCAGGGCTCGGCATCCGGGAAGCCCGCGCGGCCGATCACGACGAAGAGGCAGGCGTAGAGCGCGAGGCCGGCCGAGGTGCCGAAGGCGAAATGCAGCCCGTGCGGGAAGATCAGGTAGAGCGAGCCCATCCCGAGCGCTGCCGTGCCGATGACGACGAGCGGGAACCAGCTCCCCCGGTCCGCGACCCCCGCCGCGACCAGGGAGGAGAAGGCAAGCGTCAGCAGGACCGAGCGCGCCCAGCCTTCCGGCAGCCGGCCGGCCGGCGCCGCGCTCATGCCCGCGCGCTCACCATTTCGGCGCCAGCGCCACGCCCGTGATCTCGACCTTCCAGGACGGATCGACCAGCGGCGCCTGGATGGTCATGCGCGCGGGCTTGTTGGACTTGTCGAGCCAGGCATCCCAGGCGCGGTTCATCGCCGGCGCGTCCTTGATGTCGGCGAGGATGCAGGTGATGGAGAGCAGCGACGACTTGTCGGTGCCGGCCTCGGCCAGCAACGCGTCGATCTGGCGCAGGATGTCGGCCGTCTGGCCTTCCGTGTCCAGGCTGGTGTCGTCGGCGACCTGGCCGGCCAGGAAGACCAGCCCGCCCCCGGCGACGGCGCCCGACAGACGTTGCTCCTCGGCGATGCGGATGATGGGCATGGGGGGTCCTCTGCGCTGCCTGCGGCGCGGGGCGCCGCAGCCGACCTTCGCCGCGGGAGCGGAGTCTCCGCAAGGGGCGTGCCGGTCAGCGCGGCGTGCCGGGCGGCGGGGCAGGCCAGGGACGCGGCGCGCGGGACACGTTGAGCGAGCGGGTGAGCTGCTCGCACCACTCCACGATGGCGCTCGGGAACCAGATGCCCCGGTCGCGGAAGAAATCCACCTCCGGCGCATAGGGGGCACCGCCCGCCTTCAGCAGATGCGCGACCAGCTTGGCGCAGTTCGTGTCGGTCGCGCTGTAGACCATCTGCGTCTTGATGCGGTCCCATTCGGCGACCATCGCGCTCTCGACAAGTTGGCCCGGCCCGTCGCGGAAGACGAAGATGTGGTGCGGCACCACACGTTCCGAGGCGACGTCGGAGGCGATGGTGTTGCGCCCGCCCTGCTGGAGGTTGCGGAAGGCGAAACCCGCGCCCTCCCGCGGCCACCAGGAAACGTAGCGCGAGCGCGACGTCGTCCCGCGCTGGATCCACATGGCGGCATGGCCCCAATTGTAGCTGCCGCCGAAGCCGCCCTGCCAGCCGCTGTTCCAGACATAGACATGAATCACTGATGCGAATCCCCGGGGCCCCTCAGCCCGAGAGATGGCGGCGGCGCACGAGCCGTTGCAAGAGTCCATCGACAGGCCCGAGCAGCACCGAGGCTGCCCAGGCCGCGCCCGCGACGAGCACGATGGACGGGCCGCTCGGCAGGTCGAAATGGAAGGAAACCAGCAGCCCGAGCGCCGAGGCGACCGCCGCGATCCCGACCGCGGCATAGGTCATGTGGCCGACCTCCCGCGCCCAGTGCCGCGCGGCGATGGCGGGCAGCATCATCAGCCCGACGCCCATCAGCGTGCCGAGCGCCTGGAAGGCGGCCAGCAGGTTCAGCACCAAGAGCCCCAGGAACAGCATGTGCCAGGCCCCGCCCCGCGCGCCCGCGGCCTGGGCGAAGGAG
>JAYRQX010000641.1:0-1965 GCA_041910415.1 Acetobacteraceae bacterium
GCCGGTGGACGGCGATCACGTGCGCGTCGCCGTCGAGAATCCCGGGCCGGCGATTCCGCCCGAGCACCTCGGGCGGATATTCGACCGGTTCCACCGCGTCGATGCGTCGCGGCACAAGAGCGGCGAGAACGCCGGGCTCGGGCTCGCGATCACGCGCTCGATCGTCGTCGCGCACGGCGGCCGGATCGAGGCGCTGCCCCGCACCGAGGGGGCGCGGTTCGAGGTGACGCTGCCGGCCTGAGGGCCGATCGTTGGTGACGGCCGCGGCGGCCGCCTGCTACACTGCGGCGCGCCGCGAGCGATGCGCCAACGCGGTCGCAGCACGCGCGCCACGTCCACACCTATCGACAGCACCCCGATGAGAGATGCCGCCCTTCCCGTCACGCTGATCGTCGTCGGCGCGCTGTGGCTCACCTGGTACCTGGGCTGGTTCCCCGACGTCGACTGGATCATCGCCGCGGGGCTCGTCGGGGGCGGCGTCGCGGTGCTGGTGTTCGACGGCGTCACCAAGTCGTCGATCGTCGTCGGGCCGCTGCTGATCGTCGCCGGGCTCGCGTGGACGCTGCACGACCGCTACCGGGTCAGCTGGTCGTTCCTGACCCCGGTGCTGCTGATCGTCGCCGGCGCGCTGATGCTGCTCGCGCGCCATCCGCGCATCCCGCTGCGCCGGGGCAAGCCGGACGCGCGGGAACCCTGATCGTCCACGCTCGCGCCGACCTCCTGCGCGCGTCCCTTCAGCGGCAGAGCGCGGCGACGAGCGCGAGGCGGCTTCCCTCCCGCTCGGCCCTCCGCCGCTCGCGCACGTGCGGCGGCAGCGCGCGTTCCATCTCGGCGAAGTAGTCGTCGTAGCTCTCGCATCCGGCGGATAGGCGCGCGAAGAGATCGCGGGCGAGCGAGCGCAGGCTGGTTCCGGCGGGCAGGTGGGCATCGTCCCGGCTGCGCGTCAGCGGCAGGTTCGGGCAGGTGGCTTGGGCAGTCGTCATCGTGGGTTCCTCTGGAAGTCTGTTGTCGGGGGCGAGGCGCGGCGGCGCGACGATCGTCGCGGCGATGCCGCAGGCCGCAGTCCGCTCAGGCGCGCTGGCCGGTGAGCGAGAAGTCGGCCTTCTCCGGAGCCATCGCCGCGTGGCGTGATTCGTTGTTCTCGATTCCCTCCAGGTGCGCGCTCGCGCGCTGCCAGCACAGCCAGCTGAACGTCCCGCCAGCTGCGACCCAGGTCAGCGCGATCAGCGCCGATACGGACTGCGGTTGCGAGAACAGCGACGCGACGCCGGTCAGCGCAAGGGCGGCGCCGGCGATCGATCCGCGCATCCAGAGTCCGAGCGCCAGATGGCTCGCGGCCGCGGCGGGGTTGCGGGCAGGTGTGGAAGTGAGGTTGGTCGTCTTCATGATGTCTCCTGAATCACGCGGTGCACGCCATCCGGGTCGGCGGAGTGTCGACCTCTTTCCGTTGATCGGAAAACGATTTCGAAATGTGTTGTGCATCGCAGCAACCAACATACGGATCCGTCGGCAGCGAATCCAATCATCCTTTTTAATTATGAACATAAGATGAAACTATGGAACTTTCCATGGAGGTGCATCGCACCAACACGGAACGTCGTTTCGGATTTTGTTGGGGCGCTGCACTGGCGCGGCCGGCCCGAACGGGTGCGCGCCGGGATCGCCGTCCCAAAACGGTGCGCAAATCGGTTGGTCTGTGCGCTGTGCGCCCGAAAGGGGTGGGCGGGGAACCACGTTCCGCGCGGCCACCGCGGATCGAGATGCGCGCACGAGGTGTGTCGTCCGCGCCACGGCACGGCCGGGTGCGGGGCAAGATAGCGCCACCCCCGGGCCTCGGGTGGCGGCGCACCGGCGGAGTGCCGGTCAGTGCGACGCGGCGGCGCCCGCCTGCGCGGCCGCCTGCACCTTGTTCATCGCGTCGCGCTGTGCCGCCATCTCCTCGACCTGGCTGCGGATCTCCGGGTA
>JAYRQX010000642.1:0-9312 GCA_041910415.1 Acetobacteraceae bacterium
CCGAGCGGATGCTGCGTTCCTGCCACAGGATCGCATAGGGAAAGGACGGGATGTCGCTCATATGGATGCCGGCGCAGACGACCGTGCCGCCGCGGTCCACCGCGCGGAGCGCTGCCGGCACCAAGGCGCCGACCGGCGCGAAGATGATCGCCGCGTCCAGCGGTTCCGGGCCCGGCTGATCCGAAGGTCCCGCCCAGACCGCGCCGAGACCGAGCGCGAACCGCTCGGCCATCCGGTCGCCCGGACGCGTGAAGGCGTAGACCTCCCTGCCCTCCCAGCGCGCCACCTGCGCCACGATGTGCGCCGCGGCGCCGAAGCCGTAGAGGCCGATGCGCCGCGCATCGCCGGCCATGCGCAGCGCGCGGTAACCGATCAGCCCCGCGCAGAGCAGCGGGGCTGCCTCCGCATCCGCGTAGCGGTCGGGGATCGGAAAGCAGAAGCGCTCGTCGGCGACGGTCATCTCGGCGTAGCCGCCATCGATCTGGTAGCCGGTGTAGCGCGCGGCTTCGCAGAGGTTCTCCCGCCCGGAAACACAGAAGCGGCAACTGCCGCAGGCGAAGCCAAGCCAGGGCACGCCGACCCGCGCCCCCTCCGCGAAGCGCTCCGCGCCGTCGCCGCGCGCGACCACGCGACCGACGATCTCATGGCCGGGGATGATGGCGGGCTTCGGGGCGGGCAGCTCGCCGTCCACCACGTGCAGGTCGGTGCGGCACACCGCACAGGCACAGACGCGCAGCAGCACCTGGCCGCGGCCCGGCTTCGGAGCCGGGCGCTGGACGAGGCGCAGGCTGCGGGTCGCCGCATCCAGTTCCATCGCCCGCATGGCGCGCTACCCCGCCAGCGCCGGGCGCCGGGCGCGCCAGGCCGTCGCCTTCTCATAGGCATGGCCCGCGCGGAGCACCGTCGCATCCTCGAAATGCCGGCCGATGATCTGGGCGCCGACCGGCAGGCCACCTTCGCCGAACCCGGTGCAGACCGTCAGTCCGGGCTGCCCGGTCAGGTTGAAGGGGATGGTGAAATTCGGCGTCTCGAAGCTCGCCCATTTCGTCATCTGCCCGATCGGCCGCGCCTCGGATGGCTGCGCCGCGCTCAGCAGCAGGTCGCAGGATTGCATGACCTTCGCGACCTCGTCGCAGAGCTCGCGCCGGCGGCGCTGCGCCTGGATGTAGTCGCCGGCCGAGACGATCGCGGCCATGGCCAGGCGTTCGCGCAAGAACGCGCCGTAGTCGCGGAATTTCGTGCGCAGCCAGGGCTCGTGCACCGCGTAGGCCTCGCTCATCAGGATCAACCATCCCGGTGCGTTGAAGGACTGCAGGGACGGCAGTTGCACGTCCACCACCGCGGCGCCGAGGGATTTCAGCGTGTCGGCCAGATGATGGATGCCGGTGCGCACGGCGGTGCTGACCGGGAAATCGGTCTCGAAGAAGTTCCGCACCACGCCGACGCGCAGCCCCTTCACGCCATCATTCAGGCCTGACAACAGGTCTGGCTTCGGCGCATCCACCTGGGACGGATCGGCCGGATCGTGCCCGGTCATGGCGTCCAGCAGCAACGCGCAATCCTCGACCGTCCAGGCCATCGGCCCGGTGGTGTCGAGGCTCGCCGCGAGCGGCAGCACGCCGGTGCGGCTGCAGAGGCCATAGGTCGGCTTGATGCCGGCGATGCCGCAGAGGCCCGCCGGCATGCGGATGGACCCGCCCGTGTCCGATCCCGTCCCGCCGAGGATCAGCCCGGCCGCGACCGCGGCGCCGGTGCCGGAGGAGGAGCCGCCCGTGAAGCGCGCGGGATCCCAGGGATTCCGGGCCGGCGGCCAGGGCAGGTCGAAGGAGGGGCCGCCCCAGGCGAATTCATGCGTGGCGAGTTTGCCCAGCATCACCGCCCCGGCTTCGCGCCACATCCGCACCACGGTCGCGTCCGCGGCGGGCACGCGGTCGATCAGGACCCGCGAATGACCGGTCGTCGGCACGTCGGCCGTATCATAGATGTCCTTGTGGCCGATCGGGATGCCGTCCAGCGCGCCCTTCAGCGTGCCGGCCATCTGCCTGGCCTCGGCGGCCCCAGCCGCGGCCAGCGCGCTCTCCTCGGTGAAGCGGATGAAGGCGTGGAGCGTCGGGTTCAGCCGCTTTGCGCGCGCGAGGCAGGCCTTCGTCAGCTCGACAGGCGAGAGCGTCTTCGCCGCGATGCCGCGCGCGGCCTCGGCGATGGTGGGAAAGCCGCTCATCGCGCAGGCCCCTTCGGCGCGTAGATGGTCGCCGGCTCGACCGAGACCGCGCGCGGCGTGCGCACTGCTTCCGTCGCTGCCATGATGTGGCGGGATGCGGCGCGGATATCCTCGCGCTCGGCCTCCGTCAGGGGCAGCCCGGCCCGTGCCATCAGCGCGTCGAACAAGGTCTTGTCCATCGGCTCGGCCATGGGTCCGCTCTCCTTCCGCCCGGGATCGGGGAGTATGGCGCGGCGGACAGGGACGAAAAGCCCGGCGTTCCGGCCACGCGCCTCCTTGACGCGCCGCAAGGCCGGCCGGGCACTGCGCGGCGACCCTGGATCTCCTGCGATTCGACCGGGTGGGCCGTCGCCCTCGGCCGTGCCGCGTGCTACCAGCCCGGATGAGAATGACTCGCAGTATTGCGCCCGCGCTGACCGTCCCTGACCTGCGCCCCGTGCCGGTACGCCGGCGCGCGCCGCTCTGGGTGTGGCTGTCGGTCGTGATCGCGGCCTGCGTCGCCCTGCCGGTCCTGGCGGTGCTGCTGTCGGCCGCCCGCCCGGCGGGCGAGGTCTGGGCGCATATCGCCGCGACCTTCCTGCCGGAGATGCTCGCGAACTCCGTCCTGCTGGCGGTGCTGGTCGCGGCGATGGCCGGCTCGGCGGGCGCGGTCTCGGCCTGGCTGGTCTCGGCCTGCGCGTTCCGCGGACGGGCGTTCATCGAGGTCGCGCTGCTGCTGCCGATGGCGATGCCGGCCTATGTCTGCGGCTACGCCTACACCTGGCTGCTGGACGTGGCGGGGCCGGTGCAGACCACGCTGCGCGATGTGACGGGCCTCAGCTGGGGCGAATACTGGTTCCCCGAGATCCGCACCCTCCCCGGCGCGGCGCTGATGCTCGCCATGGTGCTCTACCCCTATGTCTACCTGCTCTGCCGGGCTGCCTTCCTGCAGCAGAGCGTCTGCCTGCTCGAGGCCTCCCGCACACTGGGGCACGGGCTGCCGCGTACCTTCCTTCACGTGGCCCTGCCACTGGCCCGCCCGGCGCTCGCAGCCGGCATCGCGCTGGCGCTCATGGAGACCCTCGCCGATTTCGGCACCGTCCAGCACTTCGCCGTGCGGACATTCACGACGGGCATCTACGAGGCCTGGTTCGGCATGGGCGACCGCGGCGCGGCCAGCCAGCTCGCGGCGGCCCTGCTCGGCTGCGTCGCCCTCCTGCTGGCCCTCGAACATCTCTCGCGCGGGGGCAAGCGCTTCCATCCGACGACGACGCGGCACCCGCCGCTGCGGCCGGTGGAACTCAGGGGCTGGAAGCAGCTTGCCGCCTTCGCCGTCTGCGCCATGCCGGTCGTGCTGGGGTTCATCGTGCCGGCGGGAACCCTGGCCTGGCTGATGGTGACCGTCGGCGACCCGCTCTCGCCGCCCCGCTTCCTCCCCTATGCGACGAATTCGCTGACCCTGGCCGCGATCACATCCGGGATTGCCGTGGTGCTCGCGGCGCTCCTGGCCTGGGCGGTCCGGATGCACCCTTCGCGCCTGCGGGCCGGGGCGAACCGGGTGGCCGCGATGGGCTACGCCATGCCGGGGTCGGTCATCGCGGTGGGCACCCTCGTGCCCCTCGGCACCTTCGACAACCTGCTCGACGGGTGGATGCGCGCGCATCTCGGGCTCTCGACGGGGCTGCTCCTGTCGGGCTCGATGGTCGCGCTGGTCTTCGCCTATCTCGTGCGCTTCCTGGCCGTCGCCCTGTCCGCCGTGGAATCGGGCCTCGCCCGCCTCAAGCCCTCCTTTTCCGCCGCCGCGCGCGTGCTCGGCTGCGGGCCCGGCGAGGCGATCCGGCGGATCGAGCTTCCCCTGTCCCGCGGGGCGCTGCTGACCGCCGGCGTGCTGGTCTTCGTGGACACCATGAAGGAATTGCCGGCGACCCTGATCGTCCGGCCCTTCGACCTCGACACCCTCGCGGTCCGGGTGAATGCGCTGGCATCGGACGAGCGCCTGGCCGAAGCCTCGACCGCCGCGCTCCTCATCGTCGCCGTCGGGCTCCTGCCCATCATCTCGCTGACGCGCATGATGCGCAGGGACTGAACCGGGTGTAATTGTCCACCGATCACAGACAAATGGTTGCAAAACATCGCGAGACAGCCGACCTTGGCGCCGCGCGCAGCGCTCAGCGGCGACGCGCGAGAGGGGGCGGTGAAGGAACCGCGCGATTATGCCGAGTGTGACAGCGGCATTGGCTGGGTGGTTGCCCGCATCGTGGATCAGCGCCGGTGCCGCCATTTATGGCGCGCATGGTACTGTGGCGATCCTTCATATCGCGCTGGCCTGCGTCTATCTCGGAATCGCGCTGCGCCTGGCCGTCCTGCTCGTCGGCCGGCATGAGGTGCGCTTCCGCGGCACCATCCTCGTGCTCTGCGTGCTGCTGCTCCTGGGGTCCGCGGCGCACGCCGTCGCCATCGCCTCCGCCGTCGTCCCGGGGCTCGCGCCGGGCATGCCCCTCACCTTCATCGCCTGGCTCGTCACCCTCGCCGGGGCGGTGATGCTCTGGCGCCTGCTGCCCGAGGCCGTCAGCCATCCCTCCGCCTCCTCCCTGTCCAGGGAGATGGAAGTGCGCCGGGCGGCCGAGGCGCGTGCGCGGCTCAGCGAGGCGCAGATGGTGGACCTGTTCCACCACCTGCCGGATGCGCTCTTCGTCGTGCGCTTGTGCCCGGATGGCAGCTTCGTCTTCGAGAACGTGAACACCGCTTTCCGCCACCTGGTCAGCGCGCCGGAGGCGGACATGGTCGGCACCCGTCCCTCCGCCTTCCTTCCCGCCGTCACCTCCGCCGCGCTCGAGCGTCAGTTCGCCGAGGCACTCGGCACCCGCCGCGTGACCGAGCACGAGGCCGCCGTGGCGACGGCCGACGGCCACCGCATCTGGCATACCCTGCTGGTGCCGATCCGCTCCGCGGGATCGGACATCCGGTTGCTGGGCTCGATCCGCGACGTGTCGGCGACGCGCCGGCTGCGCTCCGACCTGCAGGAAGCCTCGCGGCTCGCGACCGTGGGCTCCATGTGCGCGGGCGTCGCACATGAGATGAGCCAGCCGATCAACATCGTCGCGCTCTGGTCCGGCCGCCTGCGCGCCAGCCTGCTGCGCGAAGCACCTGATGTCACGCGCATCCGCCGCGCGCTGGAGGTCGTCGAGGAACAGACGCGCCGGCTCTCGACGCTCCTCGAGCGCATGCGCGACCTCACCGACGAGTCCGGGGATACCGGCGACGAGATCTTCGACGCCAGCGAAGCGGCATTGGGCGCCGTCGAAGTGGTCGGACGCCAGGTGGCGCTCAAGGGCGTGTCGGTCCTGATGGCCGCGCACCGGGATGCGATCCCGCTGCGGGGCCACCGCGCCCAGCTCGAACAGGCCTTGCTGGCCCTTGTCGCCAATGCGGCCGACGCGGTGGCGCGCCGGCTGCTGGAAGAGGCGGATGCACCGGCCCGCGTGCGGGTCTCCATGCATGCCGACCATGGGGCGGGCGAGGCGGTGATCGAGGTGCGGGACACCGGTGGCGGGGTGCCGATCGGCCTGCAGCACCGGATCTTCGATCCCTTCTTCACGACCAAGGAGCCCGGCCAGGGGACGGGGCTTGGCCTGGCGATCGCCCAGGGTGCGGCCCGCGCCATGGGCGGCAGTCTCACCACATTCAACATCGCGCAGGGCACACCCGACGCGGGCGCGGTGTTCCGGCTCAACGTCCCGCTCGCCACGGCGCGGTCACAGATGGCGAGGAAGATCGCGTAATGACAGCCAGTATCCTTGTGGCCGAGGACGAGACGCTCGCCGCCATGGCGATCGAGGACATGCTCCGCGATGCAGGCTTCGAGGTCTTGCTGGCCGGAGACGGGCAGCAGGCGCTCGAGATCGCGGCGCTGAACCACTTCGACCTGCTGCTCACCGACCTGCGCATGCCGCGGCTTTCCGGCAACGAGCTGGTGCGCAAGCTCAGGGAAGGGCGCCCGGGTCTGCCGGTGATCGTCATGACGGGCTATGCGCCCCCGGGCGGGGTCGGTGCCCTGCAGAGCGGCTACGGGCCGATGGTGCTCCTGAACAAGCCGCTCGACCCCGAGGAACTGCTGGAGAATGTGCGCGTCCTGACCAGCGGCCGCCGCTGACGCCGGGGCAACCGCGCTACACGCGCCCGGCGGCCTATACCCGCGACCCTGATGCGCGACCGCATCGGGCCACGCTCATACCGGGCTCATGAAATGCTGACGCATTTCATGCTTCATACGCCAGCGCGCCTCTGGCGCTCGGCTTCGCCGCACCCCGCGGCGGATCAGCTTCGCTGACCGCGGGCGGGCCGCATTCCGGGCACGCATGCGGCGTATCGGTCAGCGCCACCCCGCGCGCTGCATGATCTGCAGCGCCTGGGCCGCATCGGCCGCGCGCTGCGTCGCCTGGATCGGCTCGCCGCGGAAGGTACCCATGGCGACCAGGGCGGGGTGAAGCTCGGCATCGGCGACCACGGGGTACTCCATGTTGCCGAGCGCCAGCAGCCTCTGCGCCTCGGGACCCGTGAGGAATTCGAGCAGCCGCACCGCATTCGCCCGGTTCGGCGCCGAGCGCACGAGGCCGGCACCCGAGATGTTCACATGCGTGCCGCGGTCACCCGCGCCCTGATTCGGGAAGATCACGCCGATGCGCTGGAACAGCGCCTGGTCCTCCGGCCGCTGCGACGCACCGACCGCCGCGAGATAGTAGGTGTTGGCGATCGCGATCCGGCACTGGCCGGACGGAATGGCCCGGAACTGGTCGCGGTCGCCGCCCTGGGGTGGGCGCGCCAGGTTCGCGGTCACGCCGCGCGCCCAGGCCTCGGTCGCGTCCTGCCCGTCCGCGGCGAGGATGCTGGCGGCGAGCGAGACATTGTAGGGGTGGTTGGCGGCGCGCACGCAGATCTGGCCGCGGAAGCGCGGATTGGCGAGGTCCTCGTACCGCGCGAGGCCTTCGGGCGCGCCATGCGTGCGATCGTACATCAGCACGCGGGCGCGCTGGGAGATGGCAAACCAGGTGCCATCGGCGCTGCGGAGCCCCTCGGGCACGCGTTCGTTGATCCGGGTGGACCCGTGCGGCGCGAAGAGTCCCGCTTCCTGCGCACGCGCGATCCGGGCGGCATCGACGGTGATGAAGACATCGGCCGGGCTGTTGGCGCCTTCCGCCGCGATCCGCGCCATGAGCTGGTCTGCATCGCCTTCGATCAGGCGCACGCGAATGCCCGTCTCACGGGTGAAGGCGTCGAAAAGCTGGCGGTCGGTGTCGTAGTGGCGGGCGGAATAGACGTTGACCTCGCCCGATTGCGCGAGGGCGGGCGCGCCGAGGCCACTGGCGAGCAGGAGGGGCAGGATCAGACGGCGCGACAGCATGGCAACGGCACTCCCTGGCCAAGGCGGCCCTCTTAGATCGAATGAGAAGCATTCGCAACTCTTGCGCCGGCGACCCCCCTCCCGGATGACCGGGAGGGGAAACGCGAAACGGCCTGAGGAGCTCAGCCCTGGAGGCCGCGCAGGAACCTGGCGCGTGCGCCGCCGCCGGCCATCAGGAAGGCATGATCGGACCCGCTCAGCAGGAAGCGGGCGCCGAGCCTGATGTAGTCCGGCGCGACCTTCTCGTCGTAGACGCCGCCCATGCCCATGACCTTGCCGTGCTTCTTGCAGGCGGCGGCAACCTTCTCATAGGCCGCGCGCACATCGGGGTGCCCGATCTGGCCCGCGATGCCCATGGAGGCCGTGAGATCCGAAGTCCCGATCATCAGGCTGTCCACGCCGGGCACGGCGGCGATGGCGTCGGCATTGGCGACGGCCTCCGGTGTCTCGATCATGACGCAGACCAGGATCTCCTTGTTGAGCTCCGCCTGCGCCGCGGCGGTGTCGCTGACGACGAAGCCGTACTGGGCGGGCGGCCCGCCCCAGCTGCGTTCGCCCACCGGCGGGTAGCGGAAGGCGCGCACCACCGTCGCCGCTTCCTCCGCCGTGTCGACATGCGGCACCACGACGCCCATCGCGCCGTTGTCCAGACAGCGCGTGCCCTCATAGAGCGCGTCCTTGCAGCAGCGCACGATCGGCGTGACGCCCTGGGACAGCGCGGCCATGGACATGCGCGTGGCGTCGTCCACGCTCATCGCGCCGTGCTCCATGTCGATGAAGAGCCAGTCGAAGCCGGACGCCGCCGCGATCATGCCGACCGCGGGCGTGCGCAGGTGATGCACGCCGAAGCCGAGCGCGAGGCCCCCGGATTCAAGCCGGCGGCGGAGCGGGTTGGGGGCGATGGGCATGGACATTTCCTCGATGCGTTGTGCCCGAGCGCACCACGCGCCCGCGGGAGGGTCAACCCGGCGCGCTCAGCGCGGCCCGAGCTGGAAGAAGTCGAGGATCGCCGCCGTCGCATCCACGGCGCGCGTCGGCGGTCCGACCAGGCGTTCGGGCAGGACCGAGACGCGGCCCGGCCAGACATGGCCGCCGCCGCGGATCTCGATGAAGGCGACGCGCACGCCACCACGGCAGGGCGCGAAATCGGTGCGCCAGGCCACCGTGCCGTCGGGCGGCCCGGGATGCGGCAGCGGGCGCGGCGACGAGGCCGCCGTGCAGCCTTCCTGCATCGCCCAGAAGCGCGCGGCTTCCGCGGCCCCCATGATGCGCCCGACGGCCCGCGCCGCCGTGCCGTCGGCACCGATCAGCGGGTCCCGCGTGCCGTGGATCAGCAGCACGGCGATGGGCCGTCCCGGGCGGCAGCCGGACGCCAACCCCTCCCCGGTCGTGGCGCCGACGATCGCGATGCCGGCGACGAGGTCCGGCGCATCGCAGGCGAGCCGCGCGGCCATGAAGCCGCCATTCGACATGCCCGCGACATAGACCCGCGACGGATCGATCGGGTGGCGCGCGGCGACGGCGCCGACGAGGGCACGGAGGAAGGCGACATCGTCCACGCCGTCGCGGTCGGCCGGCGTCATGCCGCGCCCCGACGCCCAGGAGCGGCGATAGCCATCCGGGGCGACGACGACGAAGCCGGCGCCGAGCCCGGTTGCGGCCTCGCGCAGGATCTGCTGGCCCGTGCCGAAACGGCCGTGGAGCAGGATGA
>JAYRQX010000643.1:0-1544 GCA_041910415.1 Acetobacteraceae bacterium
CCAGCGGCCACATGGCCCAGCCACCCACCTTGATGAGGTCCCCGAGGGACATGGATTTGGCAGCTTCCGGTTCCGCCGGCGCGGCGGCCGCCGGGGCCTGGGCCCAGGCCGCCCCCGTCCACAGCGCGCCGCCCAGCAGGGTCATCCACAGTATCCGCTTCATGTGCTTCTCCTTCCGCCGGCGGTCAGGTGCCGCCCGGGATATCGTAGTCCTTCTCCGCTTCGAGTTGTTTCGAAAAAGTCGCCGCCCACGTCTCGGCGGCGGAGGTCTCCGGCTCATCCTTGTATTGCGAGCGCAGCACGGCCAGGGTACGCGCCACGGCCGCCCAGTCCTTCATCGCGGCCAGGCTGGGAAGCGCAGCGGCCAGCGCGCGCACCTCGGCCCGCTGCACGTGGGGCGCGAACACCACCGGGTTCAGGTAGTCGAGTACCGCCAGGTCGTGCTGCCCGGCCGCCGCGCGGGCCGCCGCGCGCGCGAAATAGCGATCGTTCAGCAGCAGCGGGTCGTCATCCGGAAAGGCGATGCCATCAAGGGCGGCCAGCGCCTTGGCCTGCTCTCCGAGCCGGCTGTAGCACAATCCGCTCCGCAGCCGCGCCTCGGAGGAGAGCTCCGGCGCATCCGGCAGCGCGGCGACCTCCTCGTAGAAGGCCAGCGCGTCGCGCCAGCGGTCCTGCCGCTCCAGCAGGCGGCCCACCAGCAGCCGCGCCTCGTGTGCCGGCAGTCCGGGCAGATCGCGGTACGGCCGCAGGGAGTCGGCCACCCTGCGCAGCGCCGGCTCCACCTGGGCGGCCTGCGCCGCTGTGGCCGCCTGGCGCGCCGCTTCCAGCACGGGCAGTCGCGGCACGACAAAACGAACGATGTCGCTGCGCGGCACGCCGGTCTCGATGTAGCGCCCGGAACTGGTTCGCTGGTCCACCCAGAGCATATCCTTCTCCAGCCGCAGCAGGCGCACGACCACCTCCCCGTTGCGCGTCTGCAACTGGAAGGGGCCAATGCCGCGCTCCACCTGCGCGGGCGCCGGTGCGGCGACCGGTGCGGGCGCGGACGGCACTTGCGCCAGGGCGGCCGCGCCGACCGACCACACGGCGAAGGCGAGCAGGCGCTTCATGAGGGACCCCCTCCCAGGCGGGCCCGCGCCTCTTCGAGTTCCGGGCGACCGGCCAGCGCCTTCACCGACAGCATCTCGCGGTACGTGTTGGCCGCGGCCTCCCGGTCCTTGAGCTGCTCAAAGGCCGCCGCGCTGCGCAGGTACGCCTGCGCGACCGCGTCCGGATACGCCAGGTAGAGCACGTAGACGCGCTGGTAGTACGGAATCGCCTTGCGGAAATCGCCCTCGGCTTCCATGCAGGCGCCCAGGCCCAGCATCGCGCGCGGTTTCAGGGGACGGGGTGTGACCCGGTTGGCCAGCACGGTGTTGTAGCCCTCGGCCGCCTCCCCGCATCGGGCGAGGGCTCGCGCCGCCTCCGCGCGCGTGAAGGTGGCCTCCATCAGCAGGGTCGGGTCGTAAGCGCGCGCCATCGCCGTGTCCGCCAGCGCCAGCGCG
>JAYRQX010000644.1:0-9231 GCA_041910415.1 Acetobacteraceae bacterium
CGCATACTGTCCGCGACTGTTTCGGAGAGAAGACCATGGCGGCGTACGACCTCGTCCTGCGTGGCGGCACGGTTGTGGATGGCTCGGGCGGCGCGCCGCGCGAGGCCGATGTCGCTATCAGCGGCCGCCGCATTGCCGGGGTCGGCGCGGTGGCCGGCAGCGGTCGGGAGGAGATCGACGCGCGCGGGTTGATCGTCACGCCGGGCTTCGTCGACATCCACACCCATTACGACGCACAGGCGACCTGGACGGGGCGGATTCTCTCCTCCTCCATCAATGGCGTGACCACCGCGCTGATCGGCAATTGCGGCGTGGGTTTCGCACCCTGCCGGCCGGAGAAGCGCGACGCACTGGTCAAGCTGATGGAAGGGGTCGAGGACCTGCCGGAGGTCGTGCTGACCGAGGGCCTGCCCTGGAACTGGGAGAGCTTCCCCGACTATCTCGATGCGCTCGGCGCGAAGCAGTATGATTGCGACATCGCGGCGCAGGTGACCCACGCCGCGCTCCGCGTGCATGTGATGGGCGAACGAGCCGAGGCGCATGCCGACAGCACGGAAGCGGATCGCGCGGAGATGGCGCGGCTCGCCGCCGAGGGGATCCGTGCCGGCGCGCTGGGCTTTTCCACCTCCCGCGCCATGTTCCACAAGACGCTCGCCGGCGTGCCGATCCCGACCTATGGCGCGCCGGAAGCCGAGCTTCTCGACATCGGCCGCGCGGCCGGCGCGGCGGGGGCGTCCTGGCTGCAGGTGATCTCCGACTTCGACGAGCCGGAGAAGGAGTTCGCCATGCTCCGCCGCGTCGCCGAAGGCGCGCGGACGCCGCTGACCTTCAGCCTGCTGCAGCGGGAAAACCGGCCGACTCTCTGGCGCGATATTCTTGAGCGCGTGGAGCGCGCGAATGCGGAAGGCGTGACCATCAAGGGCCAGGTGATGGGCCGCGCCGTGGGGCTGATGTTCGGCTTCGAACTTTCACAGCATCCGTTCCTGGCGCGGCCATCCTACCAGGCGATCGCGCATCTGCCCTTTCCGCAGCGTGTCGCCGCGCTGCGCGACCCCGCGCTGCGGGCGCGCATCATCGCCGAGGAGACGGCCGATCCCGCGCTGCGCGCGCGGCTGAACAATTGGGACAGGATTTTTCCTCTTGGCGAGCCTCCCGAGTACGAGCCGCGTGCGGAAACCTCGGTCACGGCCTTGGCGGCGGCGCGCGGCGTGGATGTGCAGGGCCTCTGCTACGATCTGATGATGGAGAAGGATGGCCGCGCCATCCTCAACCGCCCGCTGCTGAACTACGCCGATGGCGACTTCGCGGTGATCCGGGAGATGATGACCCATCCGCACACGCTGATGGGCCTCGGCGATGGCGGCGCGCATGTCGGCTATATCTGCGACGCGTCGTGCATGACCCACATGATCGCGCACTGGACGCGCGACCGCACGCGCGGGCCGAAGCTGCCGTTGGAGTTTGTCGTCCGGCGCATCACGCGCGACAGCGCGCTCGCCCTCGGGCTCGCCGATCGCGGGCTGGTCGCGCCGGGCATGAAGGCCGATCTCAACGTCATCGACTACGGCCGCCTCGGCATGCGGGTGCCGGAGATGCGCTACGACCTGCCCGCCGGCGGCAAGCGGCTGGTGCAGGAGGCCGATGGCTATGTCGCGACGATCCTCTCGGGCCAGGTGACGTATCGCGAGGGGCAGGCGACCGAGGCGCTGCCGGGCCGGCTGGTCCGCGGGAAGCAGGACGCGGCTTGAGCACCACGGCGCCCGACGCGGCGCGGGACAGGCGGATCGGCTGGCTCTGCGCGGCGGCGCTGCTCGTCGTCTGGGTCGCCTTCCACCTGATGTCGCGCTTCACCACGCGGCAGTCGCTGACCTCCTGGGACGTGGCGGCGCTGCGCTATGCCGGGTCTTTTGTTTGTGTGCTGCCGCTGCTGGCCTGGCGCGGGCTGCCGCGCATCCCGCCACCGCAGGTCGCGGCCGTGCTGGTCTTCGCCGGGCTCGGCTTTCCGATCCTCGCCTATCTCGGCTACCGCTTCGCGCCGGCAGCGCATGGGGCGACGGTGATGGCGGCGGGGCTGCCTGTCGTCGCGACCTTGCTCAGTCTGGCGCTCGGGCAGATGCGGCTGACCGGGCGGCGGGTGGCGAGCCTCGCGCTGGTGGTCCTGGGCAGCCTGATGCTGGCCCAGGCGACATCCGGCGTCTGGGCGGGGGCCTGGATCGGGGATCTGATCTTCCTGGCGGCCGTCTCCTCCTGGGCCGTCTACACGGTGCTCGTGCAGCGCTGGAGGCTGTCCGCGCTCGACACCACGCTGGCGATCGGGCTGTTGGCGGCGCCGGTCTACCTGCCGGTGTGGTGGCTGGCGCTGCCCTCCGGCATGGCCCAGGCGTCCTGGCAGGCGATCCTGACGCAGCTGGTCTTCCAGGGGGCGGGGGCGTCGGTCATCGCGGGGCTGCTCTACACGCGCTGCGTCGCGCTGCTGGGCCCGGGCACGACGACCATGCTGGGCGCGGCAGTGCCGGGGCTGGCGGCGCTGCTGGCCTGGCCGTTGCTGGGGGAGGCGCTGCCAGGGCTGGCCTTGGTGGCCATCGGCGTCGTGACGGGCGGGCTGCTGCTGTCGGTGACGCGGGCGCGTTGACCCGGAGGGTCACGGCTGCGTTGACCCGGAGGGTCACGGCTGCGTTGACCCCGGGGGGGCCCCTCCCTAGGTTCCGCCCATCATGGCCGAACGTCTGAAAATCGCCCTGGCGCAGATCAACACCACGCATGTGGGGGCGCTGCGGGACAATGCTGACCGCATCCGCAAGGCACGCGCCGAGGGCGCGCGGCTGGGCGCGGACCTGGTGGTGACACCGGAATTTTCCGTGGGCGGCTACCTGCCGGAGGATCTGGTCCGCAAGCCGGCCTATGTGGCGGCCTGCGCCGGAGTGATTGCCGAACTTGCCGCCGAGACAGCCGATGGCGGCCCGGGGTTGATCATCGGCGGGCCGTGGCAGGACGGTGATAAGCTCTACAACGCAGCTTTCCTTCTCGAGGGCGGGCGGATCGCGGCGCGTCGGGCGAAGCACGAACTGCCGAATTACGGCGTGTTCGACGAGAAGCGCGTCTTCGACGCCGGCCCCGCGCCCGGCCCGGTGCCCTTCCGCGGCTTCCGCATCGGGCTGATGGTCTGCGAGGATTGGTGGCTGCCTGCGGTCGCGGAGACGCTGTGCGAGACGGGCGCCGAGATTCTTCTGTCGATCAACGGCTCGCCCTTCGAGGCCGACAAGCACGACAAGGTACGCCTGCCGCTCGCCGTGTCGCGCGTGGTGGAGACGGGCCTGCCTTTCGTCTTCCTGGGCCAGGTCGGCGGGCAGGACGAGATCGTTTTCGACGGCGCCAGCTTCGTGCTGAACCCCGACCGGTCGCTGGCCATGCTGGCGCCGATGTTCGAGGAAGCGGTGGTGCTGACCGAATGGCAGCGGGAAGGGGATCGGCTGGTCTGCAAGCCGGCCACCGTCGCGAAGCATCCGGACCGGCTTGGCCAGATCTATGGCGCGATGGTGCTGGGCTTGCGCGACTATGTGGAGAAGAACCGCTTCCCGGGCGTGGTGCTGGGGCTGTCGGGTGGCATCGATTCCGCGATCTCGGCGGCGGTCGCCGCCGATGCGCTGGGGCCGGACCGCGTGCGCGCGGTGATGATGCCCTCTCCCTACACCAGCGGGGAGAGCCTGGAGGACGCGGCCGCCTGCGCGGAGATGCTGCGCATCCGCTATGACACGATCGGCATCGGCCCCGCGATGGACGCCTTCGCCGGGATGACCGCCCCGGTCTTCGGCAACCGCCCGCCCGATATCACCGAGGAAAACATCCAGTCGCGCATCCGCGGCGTGACGCTGATGGCGCTGTCCAACAAGTTCGGCGACATGCTGCTGACCACAGGCAACAAATCCGAGATGAGCACCGGTTACGCCACCATCTATGGCGACATGTGCGGCGGGTATTCGGTACTGAAGGATGTCTACAAGACGACCGTCTTCGCGCTGTCGCACTGGCGGAATGCGAATGTCCCGGCAGGCAGCCGCGGCCCGCAGGGGCCGGTGATGCCGGAGCGCGTCATCACCAAGCCGCCAAGCGCCGAGCTGAAGCCCGACCAGAAGGACCAGGACACGCTGCCGCCCTATGAGGTGCTGGACGCGATCCTGGAGGGGCTGATCGAGGGCGAGAAATCCGTGGACGCGATGGTGGCCGCGGGCTTCGACCGCGCGCTGGTGTTGCGCGTCTGGCGGATGCTGGACCGCGCCGAGTACAAGCGCCGCCAGGCGCCGCCGGGCGTGAAGATCACGGCGCGCGCCTTCGGGCGCGACCGGCGCTACCCGATCACCAACGGCTTCACGGCGCTGGTCTCGTGAGCGAGAAGGGTCTGGACCCCGCGCTGTTCGGCGGCGGCGAGCTCGCCGTGCGGATCATGGATCTCTCGGGCGCGAATGGCGCCGAGCCGGTCGAGACCGTCACCGGCTTCGCGACCATCGAGCACGCCAACGCCTTCGCCCGCCGCTATGTCCGCGATTCGATCGAGCGTTGTCGCAGCCGCGGCATGGATGCGGCGGCCGTGCTCTCCGCCTGGTTCAATTTCGGCGAGGATGCCGAGGTGGATGGCGCCGGAGAGCACGCCTGGTCCAGCCGCACCGAGATCAAGGATTTTTCCGAATCCCGCCCGCGCGATGCAGAGGAACGGAACTGGCGCGTCCTCGACCCCCGCCGCATCGGCGAGGAGGAAGGGGATGACGACGCTGAGGACGAGGAACCGTGACCCACGCGGTCCTCTGCGGCGACCTCGCCCATGAGCATGATCCCGACGACCAGTGGGTGGTCGAGGGTTTCCGGACCGCCGAGGCCGCGCGGGAATTCGCCCGCCGCTTCGTGCGCGACCAGATCGAAGGCCTGCGGGTCGAATACGCCGATGCGCAGGCGCTGAAGGGCGCCTACCTCACCTTCGGCGAATACGCGGACACACCCGGATTCGACCTGCATGAATGGGTCGATTTCTGCGTGACCACCCCGGCGTCCCGCCGATCCGACACCGATTACCAGGCACTCGACCCGTCCCCATGAAAGTCCGCTTCGCCCCATCGCCCACGGGCCTGCTCCATGTCGGCAATGCCCGCATCGCGCTGGCCAATTGGCTGCTCGCGCGCCGGCATGGCGGGACGTTCCTTCTCCGCCTGGACGACACCGACGCCGAACGGTCCAAGCCGGAATACGCGGCGGCGATCCAGGAAGACCTGCGCTGGCTCGGCCTCGACTGGGATGCGCTGGAGAGACAGTCCGCGCGGCTCGATCGCTACGAGGAGGCGAAGCAGCTTCTGGTCAAGGCCGGGCGGCTCTATCCCTGCTTCGAGGCCGAGGACGAACTCGCGGCCAAGCGCGAGCGGCGGCGCAAGATGGGCAAGCCGCCGGTCTATGACCGCGAGGCGCTGAAGATGACGCGCGAGCAGTACGAGCGCGCGCTCGCCAATGGGAAGACGCCGTACTGGCGTTTTCTGTTGGCCTCGCGAACGGTCGAATGGGATGACGGCGTTCTCGGGCGCCGCAGCGTGAAGCTGCCCGCGATCTCCGATCCCGTGCTGATCCGCGCCGACGGCACGCCGCTCTACACCTTCTGCTCGGTCGTGGACGACATCGAGTTCGGCATCACCCACATCATCCGCGGCGAGGACCACGTCACCAACACCGGCATCCAGCTCGACATTTTCGAGGCGTTGGGCGGAAAGCGGGACCGCGTGGACTTTGCGCATCTGCCGCTGCTGACGGACACGGATGGCGGGCCACTCTCAAAACGCCTCGGGTCCGTCTCGCTCCGCCAGTTGCGGCAGGACGGCATCGAACCGGCGGCGCTTGCCGGCTACCTGATGGCGCTCGGTTCCTCCATGGACCCCGCGCCCGGGATGCCGGCCGATCTCGTGCAGCGCTACGAGATCGGGCGCGTTTCCCACTCGACGGCGCGCTTCGACGTGCGCCAGATGCTCGCCATCAACAAGCGCGTGCTGCACGCCATGCCCTTCGCCAGCGTGAAGGACCGCCTGCCTGCCGGCGCGACCGAGGATTTCTGGAACGCCATCCGGGGAAACCTGGACCTGGTCTCGGAAGCGGCCGATTGGTGGCAGGTCGCCGCCGGCGCCATCGTGCCGCCGGTGGTGGAGGAGGAGGGCGACTTCCTCCGCGCAGCCCTCGCCGCCCTTCCGGCCGAGACCTGGGACGACGCGACCTGGGGTGCCTGGACCGGCGCGCTCAAGGACAGCAGTGGCCGCAAGGGCAAGGCTCTGTTCCATCCGCTACGCCTGGCGCTGACCGGGGAGGAGCAGGGGCCGGAGATGAAGACCCTGCTGCCGCTGATCGGGCGGGAGAAGGCGGCGCTGAGGCTGCGCATCGCAGCCGGCGCTTGAATCCGCCGCTGGTTTCGCGCAATTAGAAGAAATGTCCGCGTCCAGGCTCCGCGCGCCCGCGCTCTGTCGCTGAACCCAGGGCAATCGTCCCGAAGGGAAGATTGTCCCGTGCCGCGCGCCTGCACGTCGCCCCTTTCCTGCCCGGACCGCCATGACCGACCTTTTCATCCACGACAGCGCCGCGCGATCGAAGCGCCGCTTCGAGCCGATCGATCCGAACCATGTCCGGCTCTATGTCTGCGGCCCGACGGTCTATGACCTCGCGCATCTCGGCAACGCCCGCCCGGTCGTCGTCTTCGATGTGCTGACGCGGCTGCTGCGGCGGCTCTATCCGAAGGTGACGTACGTCCGGAACATCACGGATGTGGACGATAAGATCAATGCGCGCTCGCGCGAAAGCGGCGAGCCGATCGCGGCCATCACCGCGCGCACGACGGCCGATTTCCACGCCGACATGGCGGCGCTCGGCAACCTGCCGCCGGATGTGGAGCCGCGCGCGACCGGGCACATCGCCGAGATGATTGCTTTGATCGAACGCCTGATCGCGAACGGCCACGCCTATGCCGCGGACGGGCATGTGCTGTTCAGCGTGCCGTCCTTCCAGGACTACGGGAAGCTGTCGGGCCGTTCCCCGGACGAGCTGCTCGCCGGCGCGCGCATCGACGTCGCGCCCTACAAGCGCGACGCGGGCGACTTCGTGCTGTGGAAGCCCAGCGACGACAACACGCCGGGCTGGGACAGCCCCTGGGGACGCGGGCGGCCGGGCTGGCACATCGAATGCTCGGCCATGTCGTGGAAGCATATCGGTGCGCATTTCGACATCCATGGCGGCGGCGCCGACCTGATCTTCCCGCACCACGAGAACGAGGTCGCGCAATCCGTCTGCGCCTTCCCTGGCGCCGGCTTCGCGAATTACTGGATGCACAACGGCATGCTGCTCGTGGACGGCGAGAAGATGTCGAAGTCGCTCGGGAATTTTTTGACCGTGCGCGACATCCTCAAGCGCGGCCCCTGGGCCGGCGAGGCTTTTCGCCTGCTGCTGCTGAAGACGCATTACCGCCAGGCGCTGGACTTCACGCAGGCGGGGATGGACGAGGCACGCGCCGAACTCGACGACAGCTACGCGATGCTGTCGCGCGCCGCGCAGGTCGGCAACAGCGACCTGATCGACGAGATGGCCGAGTGGTCGGTGGAGCCGCTGCTCGACGACCTCAACACGGCGCTCGCGCTCACGCGGCTGCGCGATTTGCGGACGCTGGAGAACGTCGCGACAGTCGGTGGCTCGAAGACCTCGGTCACCGCGCGCATCGGCCGCAACTGGGACCCGCTGCCAGGCGAGGCGGCGGAAGCCTATCGCCGCGCCGCCGCTGTACTCGGCATCGCGCAGTCCGATCCGGCCATGTGGCTGAAGGGCGACACGGACGATGGCGCCGCGATCGAAGCGGCGATCGCCGCCCGCCTGGCGGCGCGGCAAACGCGGAACTTCAAGGAAGCCGACCGCATCCGCGACGAGCTCAAGGCCCAGGGCATCCTGCTCGAGGACGGGCCGCAGGGCACCACCTGGCGCCGCGCCTGATGCCGGATGCGCCGCCCGGCGTGGATGCGTGGGTGGACGCGTTGCAGCGCGTTTCGCTGACGGATGCGTCGCGCGCCTGGCTGCGGGCGCATCTGACCGCGCCGGATTGCTGTGCGACGGAAGCGGAGCTGGAAGCGGCGACGGGGGCGTCCATCGCGGAGTACCGCGCGTTGGCGCAGTCCTTTGCGGAGGCGCTGGCGCGGATCGGGAAGAGCCCCCACCCCGACCCTCCCCCGCTGACGCAGGGGAGGGAGCCGCATCACTCCCTCCCCTGCGATGCGGGGGAGGGCAGGGCACACGCGGAGCGTTTGCCCGGGGGTGGGGGCAAGGACCCCCTCGACCTCATCGCCACCCGTCACGCCGAGAAAACCTGGTCCCTCCGCCCCGAACTCGCCTTCGCCCTCGGCCTCCGCCGCGTGCTGCCGGAGGAATGGGACCGCGGCTCCCGCGAACGCTCGACGCTGAGCGCCCCGCCGGGCGAATCCCCCATCGTCGTCCTCGTCCGCCCGCAGCTTGCCGACAACATCGGCGCCACCGCGCGCGCCATGGCCAATGGCGGCCTCTTCCACATGCGCCTGGTCAGCCCCCGCGACGGCTGGCCGCAGGACCGCGCCTGGCGCACGGCCTCGGGCGCCGATCGCATCCTGGACGCGGCGCAGGTCTTTCCGGACGTGCCCTCCGCCGTCGCGGACTGCCACCGCGTCTTCGCGACCTGCCCGCGGCCGCGCCATGTCGTCATGCCCGTCCGCACCGCCGGCGCCGCGGCCGAGGATCTGCGCGAGATCAACGGCCGCGGCCTGCGTGCCGCCATCCTGTTCGGCCCGGAACGCGCGGGTCTGGAGAATGACGATGTCGCCTGCTGCGACACGCTGGTGCGCTACCCGCTGAACCCCGAGCACATGTCGCTCAACCTGGCCCAGGCGGTGATGATCCTCGCCTATGAATGGTGGACCGCGGCCGAGACCACGCCGGCGCGCCGGCTGATCACCAACGAGACACGCGTCGCGACCAAGGGCGAACTGGAGCGCTTCCTCGATCGGCTCGTCAGCGAGCTCGATGCCTCGGGTTTCCTCGACACCCCGCACAAGCGCCCGACCATGGTGCGGAACCTGCGCCACTGGTTCGAGCGCGGCGAGGTGACGGAGCAGGAACTCCGCACCCTGCATGGGGTGGTGACGGAGCTGTCGCGCGGGCGGATGCGGCGTGGGAGGCCGGATCCGGAGGGGTGATACCTGC
>JAYRQX010000645.1:0-2181 GCA_041910415.1 Acetobacteraceae bacterium
ATGGAGGGTTGCCGCTTGCGTCGCCGTGCCCTGACAGGCTCGCTGCCCGCCCTGCTGCTGGGCCTGCCGGCCCGCGCGCAGGGATGGCCGAGCCGCCCGATCCGCGTGATCGTGCCCTGGAGCGCGGCCACGACGAGCGACCTGCTCGGTCGCATGGTCGCGCAGCGCCTGTCGGAGCGCATGGGCCACGCCTTCGTGGTGGAGAACCAGGCCGGCGCCGGCGGCACCATCGGCGCGGCCGCCGCGGCACGTGCGCCGGCCGATGGCCACACGCTCTTCCTGATGACCACGGCGACCGCCATCGCGCCGCGGCTGTTCCGCCAGGTCGCCTTTCGCCCCGTCGAGGATTTCGCGCCGGTCGGCACCATCGGCTACTCGCCCAACGTGCTGGTGGTGGGGCCTCGCGTCCAGATCGACTCGATGGCCGCGCTGATCGCGGAGGCGCGGCGGCCGGGGACCCGGCTGCGCTACGCCTCCTCCGGCCCCGGCTCCGGCTCCTGGCTCAGCATGGAACTGCTGAAGGCGCTGGCGGGGATCAATCTCGAGGAAATTCCCTACAGCTCCACCGCGCAGGCGACGACGGACACGATCAGCGGCCAGATCGAACTGCACTGTCCCAGCCTGGCCGGCGCGATGCCGACCATTCGCGCGGGCCAGTTCAAGGCGCTCGGCGTCACCGGCGGCAGGCGCAGCGCAAGCGCACCGGACATCCCCTCCATCGCCGAGACGGTCCCGGGCTATGATGCGGCCGGTTGGTACTCGATCGGCGCGCCCGCCGGCACGCCGGAGCCGGTGCTGGCGCGGTTGAATGCGGAGCTGCAGGCGATGCTCGCCGAAGCTTCGGTGCAGGCGGCGCTGGCGAATGCGGGCGTCGATGCCGATCCCGGCACGCGCGACCAGTCGGCGGAGACGATGCGGATGCAGATCCGTCGCTGGACGGCGCTGATGGACGGCATCGGCTACCGGCCGTCATAGTCTGCGCGCCGGCGCCGTCGCCGTCTCGGGCGGGTATGGCTGCGCGATGCCTGGCGGAACGGTGCCTGATGGCGAGGAGAACCTCCTGATGGACGCAACCCCCGTGACGCCGCCGCGTGAGGCCGGCGAGACCTATGCGCAGCGCCCCGCTCTGCGCGGCACGCGGCACATGGTCTCGGCTGGCCATTACGGCGCGGCGCATGCCGCCTTCGCCATCCTGGAAGCCGGCGGCAACGCCGTGGATGCGGCCGTCGCGGGCGGCATCGCGCTCGGCGTGCTGCAGCCCGACATCGTCAATGTCGCGGGCGTCGCACCCATCATGCTGCGTCTCAAGGATGGGGAGATGTGGAGCATCGCGGGCCTTGGTCCCTGGCCCGCCGCCACCGACCCCGACCGCTTCCTGCGCGAGTTCGGCGGCGCCATTCCCGACGGCGTGCTGCGCACCGTCGTGCCCGCAGCGCCCGATGCCTGGATCACGGCGCTCTCGCGCTTCGGCACGATGCGCTTCGGAGAGGTCGTGCAGGCCGCCATCCGCTTCGCGGAGGGTTTTCCCGTCTATCCGCTGCTGGCCGACATGATTGCCGCGCGGGCCGAGAAGTATGCGCGCTGGCCGTCCTCGGCTGCGATCTTCCTGCCGGGCGGCAAGCCGCCCGAACTCGGCAGCCTGTTCGTGCAGGCCGACCTTGCGCGCTCGCTGCGCTACATGGCCGACGAGGAGAGCGCGGCGCTGGCGCGCGGCGGCGATCGTGCCGGGGGGCTCGAAGCCGCGCGGAGCGCCTTCTACCGCGGCGACATCGCAAGGAAGATCCTGGACTTCCACCGGCAGGAGGGGGGCTGGCTGTCCGAGCGCGACCTGGCCGAATACCGCTCACCGGTGGAGCGCCCGCTCTCGGTCCGCTTCGCGGGCACCGATGTCTACACCTGCGGCCCCTGGTGCCAGGGCCCGGTGCTGCTGCAGGCGCTGACCATGCTGGATGCCGGAGAACTCGCGGCGGCCGGCCACAACAGTGCCGAATACCTTCATGTGATCGCCGAAGCACTGAAGCTCGCCTTCGCCGACCGCGAGGCTTTCTACGGTGACCCCGACCATGTGGACGTGCCCATGGCCGCGCTGCTCGACCCTGCCTATGGCGCCGCGCGGCGCGCGCTGATCGACCTGCATCGCGCGTGCGCGGAAATGCCGCCGGCGGGCAGCCCGGGCGGGCG
>JAYRQX010000646.1:0-1688 GCA_041910415.1 Acetobacteraceae bacterium
GGGGGTGAAGGTCATCCACATCGCCGAGCGCGACACGCAGGTCAGCAACACACCCAAGAAGCCCGGCGAGTTCGTCAACACCTGGTCCGTGGACGGCTTCGTGGGGGAGGGTTGCCAGCCCGCCGAGCTCGGCTTCGGCACGCACGAAAAGGCGCTGCCGCCGGACGGGCATCGGCACGGCTTCGGCTGCGATGCCGCGATTTTTCTGCTCAGGCCCGGCGCTTCCACGCGCGTCCGTTCCTGGACGCCGCTGGAGGGGCCGTACCACGGCTTCCTCATCACCCATAACGAGAGCATCTCGATCGCCGATTATTACACGGTGCGCAACGCGGACGGATCGGTGCGCTACCGCCCGACCGCGCACTACGCCTACCACCCCTGCGACGACGCGGTGCTGTCGGTGCACGAGCTCGCCGGGAAGAACTGGGAGATGCAGCCCGAGAAGCGGCTGATGACGGACGAGATCGTGCGGGGGATGGACGAGCTCGGCGTGCTGCTGATGGGCCATGCCAGGGGCGCCTACTGGTACGGGTCCCGGCTGACGATCGAGGAAGCGCGGCGCGCGGCGCCCCACAACAGCGCGACCTCGCTCCAGGTGACGGCCGCCGCGCTGGCCGGCGTGATCTGGGCCATGGAGAATCCGCGCCGGGGCGTGGTGGAATCCGACGAGATCGACCACCGGCGCGTGCTGGAGATCTGCGCGCCCTATCTGGGCGAGGTGGTCGGCGTCTATTCGGACTGGACGCCGCTCCAGGATCGCGGGCGGTTGTTCCCCGAGGATGTCGATTCCGAGGACCCCTGGCAGTTCAGGAATTTCCGCGTGACCTGACCGTTTTCGCGCGCGCCGATCCGTCCTAGGCTTTGCGGCCCTAGGGACCGGAAAGCGTTCGCGGAATGGCTGTGCAGGACAGAATCGGGCTCGATCGTTTGATCGGGCCGACGTCGATCGCGGTGGTGGGTGCGTCCGATGACGTCGGCAAGTTCGGCGGCCGCGTCATCCACTACCTCATCAAGCACGGCTACGAAGGGCGGCTGCTGCCGATCAACCCGAACCGCCCGACGATCCGGGGGCTGCCCGCCTATCCCGCCGTGAGCGTAGCGCCGGGGCCGATCGACGTCGCGATCCTGGCCGTGCCGGCGCCGCAGCTGGAAGCGCAGGTCGCGGATTGCGCGAAGGCGGGCGTCGGCGGCTGCATCGTCATAACAGGCAAGCTCGCGGAAATCGGCGCCGAGGGCGCGGCGCTGGAAGCGCGGCTGGTGGCGATCGCGCGCGGCGTCGGCATGCGCATCCTGGGGCCGAATTGCCTGGGCATCCTGAACCCCGTGGACAAGGCGATGCTGAGTTCGAGCCTCGCCCTCGACCAGGGGCAATTCGCGCCGGGCGGCGTCGGCATGGCCAGCCAGTCCGGCGCGCTGATGGGCACGCTGTTCTCCTTCGGCGCCGACCATGGCGCGCGATTCAGCCGCTGCGTCTCGGTGGGCAACCAGGCGGATATCGACCTGGTGGAGGTGCTGGACCACCTGATCCGGGACGAGGCGACGCGGTCCATCTGCCTCTACGTCGAAGGCGTGAAGGACGCGCGCCGCTTCCACGCGCTGCTGCGGGAGGCGCGCGCGGCGGACAAGCCGGTCTTCATCGTCAAGGCCGGGCGCAGCGACGCGGGCGCGCGCGCGGCGCGGTCGCACAC
>JAYRQX010000647.1:0-4498 GCA_041910415.1 Acetobacteraceae bacterium
AGCGCGGCGCCGATGCCGGCGATCGCCTCGGGCCTGATGCGCCCGATGATCCGGCCGGCGAGCAGCGCCGCCACCATGCTCGCGGCGGGCGAGACGGCGAGCAGGAGCCCGGCCCAGCCCTCGGCGAAGCCGCTGAAGCGCAGCAGCCAGTAGGGCACCAGCAGCAGCACGGCGAAGCCCGCGAATTGCACCAGCACATTCGCCAGGTTCACGAGCGCGAAATCCACGGACCGGAAATGGTGCAGGCGGATCACCGGCCGCGGCGACAGCGCGCTGCGCCGGAGGAACCCCGCCAGGCAGAGCAGGAAGCCGAGCGCCAGCAGGGCCGGCCGCCACGGTGCCTCGGCCGCCGCGCGCAGCTGGTTGAGCGCAAGCAGCGCCGTCGCGACGCTTCCCGTCAGCAACAGCGCGCCCGCCATGTCGAAGGGTTCCCGCGCCGTCGCGGGCGGCGCGCCGGTCCGGTCGCGGAACAGCAGCAGGGCCGTGGCGGCGATGGGTGCGCGGAACCAGAACACCGCCTCCCAGCCATGGGCCTGCACCAGCGCACCGCCGATCACCGGCCCCAGCGCGGATCCCGCGCCGAAGACTGTGGTGTAGAGCGCGAGCACCCGCCCGCGCGCGCTTTCGGGAAAGGGCGCCGTCGCCAGCGCCGCGCCGCAGCTGATGACCAGCGCCGCGCCGAGCCCCTGCAGCATCCGGCAGGCCAGCAGCCAGGAATAGGAGGGCGCGCTGGCACACAGCAGATAGGCCACCACGCTGACCGCGAGCCCCGCGCGGAACACGCGCCCATGCCCGACGATGTCGCCGAGCCGCCCAATGCCCAGCATCAGGCTGCCATAGGTCAGCACATAGCAGATCACGACCCACTGGATGGCCTCGATCGGCTGCCCGAAATGCCGGGTGATGGCGGGGAAGGCGATGTTCACCGCCGTGTCCAGCGGCGTGATCGCCGTGCCGAGAGCCACAGGCAGCAGCACGCGCAGGATGGTGAGGTAGCCGGGCCCGGTCATCGGCCCGGAGTCTAGACTCTCCCCATGCGCGCGGCGACCGGGCGCGATTGATCCAGATCATGTCGCAGCAACGTCCGCGAATGCAGGATGACCGCGGAACCCTGCGATGCCGGACCGGCCGAACGACATCGACCTGCTGCGCCGATCCCCTCTCCTGACCCATGCGGGGCAGGGCGTTGCGGCGCGCCTTCTTGCCGCGGGCACGCCGCTGCGCCGGGGCCGCGGCAGCGTGCTGTTCGCCGAGGGCGAGCAACCCGCCTTCGTGTATCTGCTCCAGGCGGGCAGCGTCGGGCTCCGCGCGCAGGACGAAACCGGCGCCGGCACCATTCTGGAAATCCTCGGCCCCGGCCAGGTCTTCGTCGCGGCCGCCGCCATGCTCGGCCTGCCCTACCCCGTCTCGGCCGTCGCGCTGACCGAGCTGCAGGCGCTGGCCATCCCCGCCGAGGCGTTCCGCGCCGCCGTCGCCGAGGATCCTGGCCTGAACCGGGCGACGATGGATCTGCTGGGGCGGCAATGGCGGGTGCTGGTGGACGAGCTCGTGGACCTCAAACTGCGGCCGGCCGAAAAGCGCGTCGCGCGCTTCCTGGCGGGGCGCGTACCGGAGGAACTGGACGCCGGCACGGCGGAACTCCCGGAGCCGCGGGCCGCGATCGCCGCACGGCTCGGCATGACGCCGGAGACGCTGTCGCGGGCCCTTGCCGCGCTCGAGGCGCGCGGCCTGATCCGGATGTCGGCGAAGCGCGCCGAGGTGCCGGACCGCATGCGGCTGCTGTTCTGACCGCGCCGCCCGCGGCGGTCAGCGGCAGAGGAAGGCGCTGCCCAACCCGCGGGTGCAGACCAGCGTGCCCGCCGCCGCGGCGGGGGCCATCATGGTCGCGCCGACCAGCGCAAGGAGGGCGAAGGCGGCGAGGTGGCGGGCGATCCTGGCGCTCGGCATGGTCGTCATCCCCGTTCGGGCCGCCTCCGGGGACCATCCCCGGCCGGCGGCGCCGATCCCCATCTGCCCGTTCGCGGCGACCCTGCCGATGAAGCGCTTCAGCCGGCGGATCAGCCCCACAGGATGTCCGCGGCCGAGAGCGTGGCGACACCGGGCAGGTCGATGACGCCATCAGCCGCGCCATCCCCATCGAGATCGACCTGCAGCTGGCGCAGCGTCGCGTCGAAGCGCCACTGCGGCGCGCCGGTCGCGCCGAACGCCCCACCGCCGATGAAGTCCGGTGCCGCGCCGAGCCCCGCGAAGACGATGCGGTCGCCCTCCGCGGCATTGAAGTCGAGGATGGTCTCCCCGCCCGCGGCGGGCGCCTCCTCCACCGCGCGATAGACGAAGCGGTCCGCGCCGGCGCCGCCCGAGAGGGTGTCGGCGCCTGCGCCGCCGATCAGCATGTCCGCCCCCGCGCCGCCGGCCAGCCAGTCCGCGCCCGCTTCCCCGCGGAGTTGGGTCGAGGTGGCGCCGGTGGCGAGGATGATGTCGGCCCCGACGCCACCGGTGACGCGCTCGGTGTTCGCGACCGTCACACTGTTCGTGCCATTGGCAAGGACCAGCGCGTCCGACCCGCCGCCAAGGTCCACCAGCACGCCGGAGACAGGTGCCGTGAGGGTGACGGCGTCCGAGCCGTTGGCGCCGAGGATGGCTTCGGCGCCCGCGACGAACAGGGCGTTGCTGCCCGCCGAGAGGGTCAGCCGGTCATGGCCGGTGCCGAGATCCACCACGCCGCCGGCCATGGGCTGCGTCAGCGTCAGCGCGTCGTCGCCCGCGCCACCCAGGATGGTCTCCGCCCCCGCGACGCTCGCCTGGTTGCCGCCATCGGCGAAGGCGAGCCAGTCCGCCCCGGCGCCAAGGTCGATCCGCGCGCCAGCGACGGGCCCGGCAAACGTGATGCGGTCGTCGCCCGCCCCCCCCAGGATGGCTTCGGCGTTTGCAACGGTCAGCGTGTTGGGCCCCTGGGTCAGCACCAGCGTATCGGCGCCGGCACCGAGATCCACGAAGCCCACCGGCTGCGGCATGCCGATGGTGACCGCATCGTTGCCCGATCCGCCCATAATGGTCTCCGCGGCCAGCACGGTCAGGCTGTTGCCACCCGCCGCGAGGTCGAGCCGGTCGGCGCCATCGCCGAGATGCACGCGCATGCCATCCACCGGTGCGAGCAGGATCACGCGATCAGCGCCTGGGCCGCCGCGGAATTCCTCGACACCCGAGACCAGGACCGTGTTGGGGCCGGCGCCCAGGGTGAGCAGGTCCCGTCCGCCGCCGAGTTCGACCCTGATCCCGTCGGCCCCGGGCGCGAGGGTCACCTCGTCATCGCCCGCACCGCCCAGGATGGTTTCAGCATTCGCGACCGAGAGGCGCTGGCCATCGGCGGAGAGCGTCAGCCAGTCGGCGCCGGCGCCGAGATCGACGAAGGCGTGGTCCGGCATGCGCAGGAGCGAAACGCTGTCATCGCCGGTTCCGCCAAGGATGGTCTCGGTGCCGGCCACGGCGACGAGATTGCCGCCATTGGCCAGCACCAGGCGGTCGGCGCCGCCGCGCAGATCCACCGTGAGGCCGTTGGCGCGCTGCATCAGGGTAAAGGCATCATCGCCCCCCGTGCCCGCCACGGTCTCGACATTGGCGACGTTCGGCTGGCCGCCGCCCACGGGAAGGCGCAGCAGATCCTGCCCGCCGCCGAGGTCGTACCAGCTTGATGCGGGATCGGAACCGAGCGTGAGGATGTCGTTGCCGGCACCCCCGAGCACGGTCTCGACATTGGCGACGGTGAGACTGGCGCCGGTGTCGGGCAGGCGGATCTGGTCGGGACCGTCGCCAAGGTCGGCCAGGTAGCCATCCACCGCGCCGCTGTAGACGATACTGTCGGCCCCCGTGCCACCGAGCAGGGTTTCCACCCCGACGACCGTCAGGCGATTGGTGCCGTTGGCGAGTTTCAGCCAGTCGCGCCCGGCACCGAGACCGACGGAGACCCCAGTGACCGGGTTGGCGAGGGTGATCCGGTCGGCGCCTGAGCCACTGATGAGGGATGTAAAGGTTTGGGTAATGGTCGCGGTGTTGCCGCCATCGCCGAGCACGACACTGCCGAAGAACAAGCCAGACATAACCCTGCCTCCCGCCGCGTTCGGGCGCGAGGAAGAAGCTAGAAGGCTTCAGTTAAGTCAGTATTATTTTTGGGAAATATCCAATAATAAGATACTATTTGGCGTTGCGTGGGACAACCGGGCGCGCCGAAGGACGCGCCCGGTCATCTCCATTACTTCGTGCCGCGCGGCGGCTGCGGCGCGGGTTGCGGTGCAGGCTGCGGCTGGCGCTGGCCGCCCCGGCCCTGCCCGGGCGGATCGTTCGGATCGCTGTCCGACACGCCACCCTGCTGGCCACCACGGCCGCCCCGGCCCTGCCCGGGCGGGTCGTTCGGATCGCTGTCCGACACGCCACCCTGCTGGCCACCACGGCCGCCCCGGCCCTGCCCGGGCGGGTCGTTCGGATCGCTGTCCGACACGCC
>JAYRQX010000648.1:0-4281 GCA_041910415.1 Acetobacteraceae bacterium
ACGGTGCGTCGTGTCGTCCAGCCGGTCGAGCAGCCGGTCCGCCGCATCCTCGAGGACAGGCGCGACCCGTCCGACCGTTGCCGCCGCGCGGTCGCGCCGGATCCGCACCAGGCGCCGGTCGAAGATGCGCGTCGTCTCCATGGGCCTGAGATGCGCCCTGTTCCCCGGCGGGGCAAGCGGGAGTAGCCTGTTCTCCAGAACACCGGTTTACGGAGAAGAACGCCCATGAACGCATCCGATGTGAAGGCTGCCCGCACCGCGGCCGTCGCCGCCACCATGGACCGCGTGAAGCAGATCGAGCGCAGCCAAGGCGTCTCCCGCGCCTCGCTCGACGCCATGAAGGCCGAGCTCATGAAGCTCGCGGCGCAGGAGCACCTGTTTCCCGCCGCCGAATTCGTACCCCCGCCTGCGGGCGTGAAGGGCTCCCAGCGCTACCTGCTGCAGGAAGACAGCGACAACCGCTTCGCGCTCTATCTCAACGCGCTGAACCCCGGCAACGAGACCAAGCCCCACGACCACACCACCTGGGCCTGCGTCGCCGCGGTGGACGGGCAGGAGCTGAACAAGGTCTATGACCGCCTCGATGACGGCTCGGTCGAAGGCAAGTGCACGCTGAAGCTGCGCGAGGAGATCATGGTCGAACCGGGCAGCGCCATCGCGCTGATGCCGACCGACATCCACTCCATCCACACCACCGGATCGGTGCCGACGCGGCACCTGCACATGTACGGGCTCGCGCTGGAAAAGCTCGACAACCGCATGGCCTATGACATGGAGGCGGGGACGGTCGTGCCCTACAACAAGAACTTCATGAAGCCTTCGGCGAGGGTCTGACGAGAAGGAAAAGGGCCGGGGGAGGTATCCCCCGGCGCCCCTTCTATGTCTGTGAGTTGGAGACTGCCTTCACGGGGGTTCTCAGGGTCCAGAAGGCGATGGCGCCGCAGGCATACGCTGCGATCGAGAGCCAGAAGGCCAGGCGGTAGCTGCCAGTCACATCGTGCAGGAAGCCGGCGCCCCAACTGCCGATCGCGGCGCCCAGGCCCGAGCCCATGGTGATCACGCCCAGTATCGTGCCGAGGCGCGGGCCCGAGAACAGATCCGCCGTCTTCGCCGTCACCGCCGGGCCGCGCGCACCCCAGGTGATGCCGAACAGGCAGGCATGCAGCCACAGCAGCGCCACGCTGTTCGCATCCTCGATCAGCAGCGCGCAGCCCACGCCCACGATCGAGATCGCATAGGCCAGGATCGCCGCCAGTTCCCGCCCGATATAGTCGGAGATCATCCCCGTCACGATCACGCCGGGTAGCGCCAGGAAGGCGCCCATCCCCAGCACCGCGGCCGCGTAGAGCGGGTCGAACCCCTTGTCCACGGCGAAGGCCAGCTGGTGCAGGGAGACCAGGAAGCTGCCGATGCTCGTGCACATGTAGACCAGGAACAACAGCCAGAAATGCCGCGTGCGCATCGCCTGGCCGAGTGTCCATTCATGCGCGGTCATCGAAACGCTCGTCGTCCGCTGGCTTTCCGGCCGCGCCTGGTCGTCGCTGCGCGGAAAGAGCGGCAGCAGCGGCAGCAGCAGCACGCCGAGGATGCCAGCCTGCGCGAGGTAGGAGGCACGCCAGCCGATCCCATCGACCATGGCCTGCGCGGCGGGCGCCGAGATCGCGCGCCCGAAGCCGTTCGCCGATTGCAGCACGGAGATCGCGAGCCCGCGCCGCGCGACGAAGATGCGCGACAGCAGCGGCACGAAGACGACGAGCCCGATGCAATTCGCCCCCAGCGTCATCACCACGCCGTAGAGGAACACCACCTGCCACAGCGAGGTCGCGAAGGAATTGCCGACCAGCCCCGCCGCGAGCAGGCAGCCGCCCAGCATCACCATCCGCCGCGTGCCGAGCCGGTCCACCAGCCCGCCCACCAGCGGCGAGGTCGCGCCTCCCACCATCTGCCCGACGGCATAGGCGACCGATCCTTGCGCGCGCGACCAGCCGAACTCCGCGATGAAGGCCAGGATGAAGACCGTGTAGCTGTGCATCAGCCCGGCGCTGAGCGTGAAAGCCAGGAAGCCACCGATGAGGATCAGCCAGGCCTGGCGTGGCGCGGCGGGCAAAGAGGCGTGGGCCACGGAACGCGAAAGCCTTGCTGCCTTGGACGCGGCCAGGATCGCGCGGCTGGACCGGTGCGGCAACCCTGCCCCGGCGGATTGACCGGCGGCACATCGCCGCGCCACGCTGCCCGCGCCGGCACCGACGCCCCGATCACAAGCGGCGAGGCCCGGCGGGAGAGGACACGCCATGCCCGACGCGCTGCAGCCCACGGCGGCCGAATTCGACGCCTATCTGGAGAGCGTCCGCCGCCTGGTGCGGGACGTGCTGATCCCCGGCGAACCACGGCTGGATGGCGAGGAGACGCTGCCGGAGGATCTGACGCAGCGGCTGCGCGAGATCGGCCTGTTCGGTATCTCCATCCCGACGCGCTGGGGCGGGCTGGGCCTGACCATGGAACAGCAGGTACGCGTGATGTTCGAGGTGACGCGCGCATCGGCCGTCTATCGCGCGCGCTTCTCGACGACGATCGGCCTCGGCTCCCAGCCCATCCTCTACCACGGCACGGATGCGCAGCGCGCCGCATGGCTGCCGCGCATGGCGAGCGGCGAGGTCACCGCCGCCTTCGCCTTGACCGAGCCCGAGGCCGGCAGCGATGCCGGCGGGCTGCGCACCACGGCGCGGCGCGATGGCGACAGCTATGTGCTGAACGGATCGAAGCGCTACATCACCAATGCGCGCCAGGCCCAGGTCTTCGTCGTCATGGCGCGCACGGCCGAAGGCACGCGCGATGCGTCCGGCATCTCCGCCTTCATTGTGCCGTCAGGCACACCCGGCCTCTCCTGCGGCCCGGCCGACCACAAGATGGGCCAGGACGGGTCGGCGACGTCCGAGGTGTTCTTCGACGATGTCCGCATCCCCGCGGAGAACCTGATCGGCGGCCGCGAGGGCGGCGGGTTCAAGACCGCGATGCGCGGCATCAACCATGCGCGGCTGCATGTCGCCGTCACCTGCGTCGGCCAGGCGCAGCGCCTGCTGGACGAGACGCTGGCCTACACGAAGCAGCGCAGGCAATTCGGCCAGCCCTTGGCGGAGTTCCAGATGGTGCAGGGCCACCTGGCCGACAGCCGCTGCGAGGTGCTGGCCGCGCGCAGCATGATCCTGGAGACCGCGCGCGCCTTCGACGCGGCGGGCGAGGCGCAGGGCGGCATCATCGCCGACATCGCCTGCTGCAAGCTCTTCGCGTCGGAAATGCTGGGCCGCGTCGCGGATCGCGCGGTGCAACTGCATGGCGGCGCGGGCTACATGCGCGGCACGGTGGTCGAGCAGCTCTACCGCGACGCGCGCCTGTTCCGCATCTTCGAAGGCGCGTCCGACGTGCAGCGGCTGCTGATCGGCAAGACCATGGTGCGGGCATGAAGCGACGGGCCGCGCTGGCGGCGCTCGCTCTGCCGGTGGCCGCGCGGGCGCAGCCGCAACAGATGCGCATCATCAGCCCCTACACGCCGGGTGGTGCCTCCGACACGCTCTCCCGCTTCGCCGCGCAGGCGCTGACGGAATCCCTGGGCGTGACCGTCGTGGTGGAGAACCGCCCCGGCGCCGGTGGCAATCTGGGCGCGGAGCTGGTGGCGCGCGCTGCACCCGATGGTGCGACCTGGCTGACGATCGCCGCCGCCCACGCAGCGAATGTCACGCTCTACCGCCGCCTGCCTTTCGACATCCTGCGCGACTTCGTGCCGGTCTGCGTGCTCGGCCTGGTGCCGAACATCCTGACGGTGCATCCCACCATCCCCGTCGCGACCTTTCCGGAATTCCTGGCCTGGGCGCGCATGCAGTCGCAGGGCATCACCTATGGCAGCGCGGGCATCGGCACGCTGCCGCACCTGGTGATGGCGATGATCGCGCATCGCGGGGAATTCCAGGGCACGCATGTGCCCTTCCGCGGCAGCGCACCGACCATCACCGAACTCGTCTCCGGCCGCATCCAATGCGCCTTCGAGAACCTGCCGCCGAGCGCCGCCCAGGCGCGCGCCGGCAACATCCGCGCCATCGCCATGTCCACCGCGCAGCGCGTGCCGGACTGGCCTGATGTCCCGACCGTCGCCGAGACCTGGCCGGGCTTCGAGGCCGTGGCCTGGCAGGCGCTGCTCGCCCCTGCCGGCACGCCGATGCCGATGGTCGAGCGCGTCGCCGGCGTGGTGATGGCGGCGAGCCAGGCCCAGGCGGCGCGGCTGCGCGG
>JAYRQX010000649.1:0-3998 GCA_041910415.1 Acetobacteraceae bacterium
ATCGCCGGCAATTGGAAAATGCACGGCAGCATGGCCGAGGCCACCCGGCTGGCCGGCGCGGTGCGCGCGGGCGCCGCTGGCCTTGGCTGCGAACTGCTGGTCTGCCCGACTTTCCTGCACGTCCAGGCGGCCGGCGCCGCGCTGGCCGGGGGGCCGGTCGCGCTCGGCGCACAGGATTGCCACGCGGCCGCCAAGGGCGCCCATACCGGCGATGTCTCCGCACCCATGCTGCGGGATGCCGGTTGCACCCATGTCATCCTCGGCCATTCGGAGCGCCGCGCGAACCATGGCGAGACCGATGCCGAGGTCCGCGCGAAGGCCGAGGCCGCCCTGGCGGCCGGGCTGATCCCCGTGGCCTGCGTGGGCGAGAGCGAGGCCGAGCGGCTCGCCGGCCAGGCCGAGGCGGTGGTCGGTGCGCAACTGGCCGGCAGCCTGCCGGACGGCTTCGCGGCGGCGGGCGGCGTCGTCGCCTATGAGCCCGTCTGGGCGATCGGCACGGGGCGGACGCCGACCGAGGCCGAGATCGCCGCCATCCACGCCATGATCCGCCGGACGCTGGAAGCGCGCTTCGGCGCGGCCGGCAGCAAGCTCCGCATCCTTTATGGCGGGTCGGTGAAGCCTTCCAATGCCGCCGCGATCCTGGCGCTGCCCCATGTGGACGGCGCGCTGGTGGGTGGCGCCAGCCTGGCCGAGGCCGACTTCCTCGCCATCGCCCGGGCGGCGGCGGGGTAGCGCGGCCGGCCGAAGGCCGCTAAGAGGCGCCGCTCGGAAGGACCCCCATGTCGACCCTGCTGCTCGTCATCCACCTGATCGTGACCCTCGCGCTGATCGGCGTCGTGCTGCTCCAGCGCAGCGAGGGCGGCGGGCTCGGCATCGGTTCCTCGCAGGGCATGGGCTCCTTCATGACGGGACGCGGCACGGCGAACCTGCTGACGCGCACCACGGCCATCCTGGGGGCGGCCTTCTTCGTCCTCTCCCTCTCGCTCGCCATCCTGAACCGCGGTTCGACGCAGCAGCGCTCGATCCTCGATGCCCCGGCCGGTGGCGCCCCGGCCGCTCCGGCGCCGAGTCCGGGTTCGCTCCTGCCGTCGGTGCCCACGAACTAGCCTCCCGCCGCCATGCCGCTCGCGGGGCCTCCGACATGGGGCCTCGCAGGGTGGAAGTCAGCCCTGTCGGGCGCATCGCTGCCCGGTGCCGGATGGGGTAGCCGCGACTCGGACAGCTTGTTACAGAGGTCGCCCATGGCGCGGTTCGTATTCATCACCGGCGGCGTGGTCTCCTCCCTTGGCAAGGGCATCGCGTCGGCGTCTCTCGGGGCGCTCTTGCAGGCGCGCGGCCACAAGGTCCGGCTCCGCAAGCTCGATCCCTATCTCAACGTCGATCCGGGGACGATGTCCCCGTACCAGCACGGCGAAGTCTTCGTCACCGATGACGGGGCGGAAACCGACCTCGACCTTGGACACTACGAGCGCTTCACCGGCGTGCATGCCTCCAAGGCCGACAACTGGACGACGGGGCGCATCTATTCCGAGGTGATCGCGAAGGAACGCCGCGGCGACTATCTGGGCGGGACCGTGCAGGTCATTCCGCACATCACCGACAAGATCAAGGAAGTCATCCAGGCCGAGACCGACGGCTATGATTTCGTGCTCGTCGAGGTCGGCGGGACGGTCGGCGACATCGAATCGCTGCCCTTCCTGGAAGCCATCCGCCAGCTCGCGAACGAGCTCGGGCCGCAGCGCGGGTTGTTCATGCACCTGACGCTGGTGCCCTACATCCCGAGCGCGGGCGAGCTGAAGACCAAGCCCACCCAGCACAGCGTGAAGGAACTGCTGGGGCTCGGCATCCAGCCGCAGATTCTTCTCTGCCGCTGCGACCGTCCCATTCCGGAGAATGAACGACGGAAGATCGCGCTCTTCTGCAACGTGCGCCCGGAAAGCGTGATCCCGGCGCTGGATGCGAGCAGCATCTACGAAGTGCCGATCCAGTACCATGAGGAAGGGCTGGACCAGGAGGTGCTGCGGCACTTCGGCCTCTCGGCCTATGGCGAGCCGGGCATGGAGCGCTGGCGCCAGATCGTCCAGTCCATCAAGCAGCCGGAAGGCGAGGTCACGATCGCCGTCGTCGGCAAGTACACGAACCTGCTGGATGCGTACAAGTCGCTGGCCGAGGCGCTGACCCATGGCGGTGTCGCGCATAATGTGAAGGTCAAGCTCGACTGGGTGGACAGCCAGATTTTCGAGAACGACGCCGAGGCCGTCGCGCGGCTGGAAAAGGTCAATGGCATCCTGGTCCCCGGCGGCTTCGGCGAGCGCGGCACCGAGGGCAAGATCGAGGCCGTGAAATTCGCGCGCGAACGCAAGGTGCCCTTCTTCGGCATCTGCTTCGGCATGCAGATGGCGGTGATCGAGGCGGCGCGGAACCTGCTCGGCATCAAGGGCGCGTCCTCCACCGAATTCGGGCCCTGCCCGGAGCCGGTCGTCGGCCTGCTGACGGAATGGCTGCGCGGCAACGAGCTCGAGCGGCGCACGCTGGCGGGCGACCTCGGCGGCACGATGCGCCTCGGCGTCTATCCCGCCGCGCTCGCGGAAGGCTCGCTGGTGCGCGACGTCTATGGCGGCGCCGCGCATATCGAGGAGCGGCACCGGCATCGGTTCGAGGTCAATGTCGCCTACAAGGACCGGCTGGAGGAGGTGGGGCTGCGCTTTTCCGGCATGTCGCCCGACGGCGTGCTGCCGGAGATCGTGGAATACCCCGACCATCCCTGGTTCATCGGCGTGCAGTACCACCCCGAGCTCAAATCCAAGCCCTTCGAGCCGCATCCTCTCTTCGCGGGATTCGTCGGCGCGGCGGTGAAGCAGGCGAGGCTCGTGTGACCTCCAGGCATGTGCAGGTCGGGCCGGTTACGGTCGGCAACGACCTGCCGCTCGTCTTCCTCTGCGGCCCCTGTCAGATCGAGAGCCGCGCGCACGCCCTGGAAGTGGCCGCCGCGCTGAAGGAGATCAGCGCCGCTGCCGGCGTGCCGCTCGTCTACAAGTCGTCCTTCGACAAGGCGAACCGCACCAGCGTCTCCGCCCAGCGCGGCATCGGCATGAAGGAGGGCCTGGCCATCCTCGCCGAGGTCCGCGCGACGACCGGCCTGCCGACGCTGACGGATGTGCACGCGCCCGACCAATGCGCGCCGGCGGCCGAGGCCTGCGACATCCTGCAGATCCCCGCCTTCCTCTGCCGCCAGACCGACCTGCTGCTCGCGGCGGGCGAGACCGGCGCCGCGATCAACGTGAAGAAGGGCCAGTTCCTGGCGCCCTGGGACATGAAGAACGTGGCGGCCAAGATCGCCTCCACGGGCAACGAAAAGATCATGCTCTGCGAGCGCGGCGCCTCCTTCGGCTACAACACCCTCGTCGCCGACATGCGCTCCCTGCCGATCATGGCCGAGACCGGCTACCCCGTGGTGATGGATGCGACGCACGCCGTGCAGCAGCCTGGCGGGCAGGGGACGAGCAGCGGCGGTCAGCGTGAGTTCGCGCCGGTGCTGGCGCGGGCCGCCGTCGCGGTCGGTGTCGCGGCGGTGTTCATCGAAACGCATCCCGATCCCGACCGCGCCCCGTCCGATGGCCCCAACATGATTCCGCTCGCGGAGATGCCGGCGCTGATCGCGCGGCTCAAGGCCTTCGACGTGCTCGCCAAGCAGGGCTGAGCCCGGACGCCTGTCGTTGCCCCCCTGCGGGCGCCATGAGAGCCTCCTGCGATCGGCCGAAGGGGGATGTCCATGGCGACACGCGGCGTGGGGATGGTGGCGACCGGCGCGGCGCTGGCCGTGGCGGGCATTGCCGGGGCCGAAGCCGGGCTCGTGCTCTCCCTGATCCTCGTGCCGATCGGCGCCGTGGTGGCGCTGGTGGGGCTCTACCGGTTGCTCAGCGGCCGCGGCCGCGGCCGCGGCAGCGCCGCGCAGCGGCCCGCCTCGGCCTTTCTCGTCGTCGGCCTGGGGGCGGTGC
>JAYRQX010000650.1:0-3736 GCA_041910415.1 Acetobacteraceae bacterium
GCAGGGGACGATGCCGCCGAAATGGCCGAGGTCCGGATCGACGTTCAGCGCGATGCCGTGCCAGCTCACCCAGCGCGTCACCCGCACGCCGATGGCGCCGATTTTTTCCTCCCCGCCCCGCGCGCGGTTCACCACCCAGATGCCGACGCGGCCTTCCCGCCGCTCGCCCCGCACATTGAAGCGATCGAGCGCGCGGATCATCCATTCCTCGAGACCATGGACGAAGGCGCGCACGTCGCGCGCACGGACCGTGCCGTGGTCGCGCATGAGATCCAGCATCACATAGCCCGTGCGCTGCCCCGGCCCGTGATAGGTCCACTGCCCGCCACGTCCCGCGCTGAAGGTCGGGAAGCGGGCCTCCTTCAGATCCTCGGGCCGCGCCGAGGTGCCGGCGGTGTAGGTCGGCGGGTGCTCGACCAGCCAGACGCGCTCCGCCGCCGCGCCGGCGCGGATGGCGGCGGCACGCGCCTCCATGGCGCGCAGCGCCTCGTCATAGGGCGTCAGGCCGGGGGCGATCAGCCACTCGACCGGGGGCGTTGCTGCGGGCGGGATCATCGGTTATACGCCCCGCCTCTACCGGTTTTGCGGTCGTGGCGGAATGGTAGACGCGCCAGCTTGAGGTGCTGGTGGGGGAAACCCCGTGGAAGTTCGAATCTTCTCGACCGCACCAGATTTATGCCCTCAGACGCCGGGCGCGACCTCCGGTCGCTTGGCTTTCGCGCCGGGCGCTGGCGCGGCGGCGACAGCCGTCGGTCTGGGCGCGGTCGCGCTTTGCGCTCCCGGCCTGCTGTGCAGGCCGCCTTCTGGTCAATTGGTCATTGATGGCCGCCTGCGAAAGCCGCGGGCGCTTGCGTGCCCTCTCGTCCGGTCAGGGCAGCAGGGGATCGCGGCCGGCGTCGGGGCGGACGATCTTCCAATAGGTGTCCTTGGCGGTGATCAGGCGATCCTTGAACGTATAGAGATCGCAGCCCTGGTAGTTCAGCGCGGCGCCGTCGGCGGATGTGCCGGTCACGCGCCAGACCGTCACGGCACGGTCGCCCATCAGGTATTCGTCCTCGCGCGCCCAGTGCATGTCGGGGATCGTCCTGAAGCGGTCGGCCAGCACCTTGCGGATCGCCTCGCGCCCGCGCACGGCGCGGCCCACGGGCTCCGGCCCGCTCGCCATGTAGAAGACCGCATCCGCGGCGAAATGCGCGGCGATGCGGTCGGGGTCGCGGCTGTTGAAGGCCGCCGAGATCTCCTTCAGCAGCGCCATGTCCACATGCGGCTTGTCCATTGCCCTGCATCCTTCCTGTCGGAAGCGGGATCATGGCGCTCAGGCGCCACCCTGCCAAGCGCGCACGCTGTCGATCGGCCACAGCAGCATCAGCACGTTCAGCGTCAGGTTGTCGCGGATCGCGATGGCGACCCCGATCTCCAGGACCAGCACCACCGCCACCGACAGCCACACCGGCAGCCGGCGCGCCAGGACGAATCCCGCCAGCATGGCCAGCACGTCGGAAACCGAGTTCACGACGCTGTCGCCGAAATAGTCGAACGCGATGGTCGCCTCGCGATAGCGGTTGATCACCGCATCGGTGTTCTCCGCGACCTCCCACGCCACCTCGACCACCGTCGCGATGACCGCGCGCAGGCCGAGCGAGGCGCGCGGCAGCAGCCAGCGCAGCGCGGCATAGAACAGGAAGCCGTGCACCACATGCGACGGCGTGTACCAATCCGTCAGGTGCTGCGAGTTGCCGGAACTGAACACCTCGCCATGCCACAGCGCGACATGGCCGCAGGCGCAGATCGGCATGCGCCCCATCGCCAGCAGGATGGCCGCGCCCGCCAGGATGACCAGCCCGCACAGCGCGACCCAGCCAAGGCCGGGCCAACGCCGCGCCAGGCTAGCCGGCATATTTCCCGATGATCGCGCGCATCGCCGGCGCCAGGTCCGGGCGCATCAGCGCGAAGGCGACCTGCGCTTCCAGATAGCCGGCCTTGTCGCCGCAATCGAAGCGCCGGCCCTGGTAGCGCACGCCATGGAAGGGCTGGTGGCCGATCAGCTTCGCCATGCCGTCGGTCAGCTGGATCTCGCCGCCCGCACCGCGCTCGCCCTTGGCCAAATGCCCGATCACCTCGGGCATCAGCACGTAGCGGCCGATGATCGTCAGGTTCGACGGCGCCTTGTCCACCGGCGGCTTTTCGACGAGGCCCTTCACCGACACCAGGCGCCCCATGTCGCGCTCGACATCCAGCACGCCGTAGCGGTTGACGCGCTCGCGCGGCACTTCCTCGATCGCCACGACATTGCCGCCGGTCTCCCGATACGCCTCGGCGAGCTGTTTCGTGCAGGACACCTCGCACTGCATGAGGTCATCGGGCAGCAGGATCGCAAAGGGATCGTCGCCGATGAAGGCGCGCGCGCACCAGATCGCGTGCCCGAGGCCAAGCGGCACCTGCTGGCGGACCGAGACGATCTGCCCGGGCTCCATGGCCTGCGCGACCAGGGCGTCGAGCTCGGCCTGCTTGCCGCGTTCGGCGAGCGTGCGCTCCAGCTCATAGGCCCGGTCGAACTGGTCCACGAGCATCGTCTTGCCGCGGCCGGTGACGAAGCAGATCTGCTCGATCCCCGCGGCGCGGCATTCATCGACGGCGTACTGGATCAGCGGCCTGTCCACGACGGGCAACATCTCCTTCGCCATCACCTTGGTGGCGGGAAGGAAGCGGGTGCCGAGCCCGGCCACGGGCATCACGGCCTTCTTCAGCGGTTTCGGTGCCAAGTTCGTCCCATCCTCCCTTGATCGGCGCCGTGGCTAGTCGCACAGCGTGGCGGCCTGATGGCAGCACACGCTTCTCCTCCCCCTGCGAAGCGGGGGGAGGTCGGGAGGGGGGCCGTGCGCGTCGCATAGAGCTGTGATGGCAGGAGCATCTGCCCCCACCCCAGCCCACCCCCGCTCGCGCAGCTCGCAGGGGAGGGAGCAGACCGCGGCGGCCAAGCAACCCGAGGCGGCCCGCGGCAGTCCGCGGGCCGGGGGCGCACGGTGCGACCGCGCCCAGACCGTCAGTCGCCGGCAATGCGCCAGCGCATGGCGCGAAAGCCAAGCACGCGGAGCGTGCGCCCGGCGCTTGAGGGCAAAACTACGCCGCAAAGCGGGCGAAGTCCCGGGCCAGGATTTCGTAGATCGGGCGCTTGAACGGCACGATCAGCCCGGGCAGCTCGGCCAGCCGCGCCCAGCGCCAGGCGTCGAATTCGGGGTGCGGGTCCAGGTCCAGGCGGATATCCGCATCGGTGCCGAGGAACCGCATCGCGAACCACTTCTGGCGCTGCCCGCGATACTTTCCTTTCAGCGCCTTGCCGACCAGCGCGGGCGGCAGGTCGTAGAACAGCCAGTCCGGGTGTTCCGCCAGGATCTCCGCGCGGGCGGTGCCGATCTCCTCCTCGAGCTCGCGAAGGACGGCGACGGCGGGGTCCTCGCCGGCATCCATCCCGCCCTGCGGCAATTGCCAGCCGCCCGCGGCGCCTTCCGCATCGGGCATGTCGGCGCGGCGAGCAATCAGCACCAGGCCTGCGGCATTGAACAGGCAGGCGCCGACATTGTCGCGATAGGGCAGGGCGGTCACGCGGCGCGCTCCGGCGCTCAGCGGTTGGCCGAGGCGGGTTCGGCCGCCGGCGCCGGCTCAAGCGGCGTCCGCACGCGCAGGATCGCGGAGACGGGCGTGAGCACCAGGCCTCGGGCGTCCAGCCCCGCCGACC
>JAYRQX010000651.1:0-2487 GCA_041910415.1 Acetobacteraceae bacterium
CGTTCTCGCGCGGCTCGTGGCTGGCGGCGCGCCTGGCGCTGGCGCGCGGCCTGCCGGTGGTGGCCTTTCCGCTTGGCTTCGCGCCTGCGCAGCTTCCCGTCCTCGGGCCGGGTGCCTGGCAGCCCGCGCCCTGGCGCGGCGGCTGGCGCTGGGCGCCGGCGGAGCTGCTCTCTGCGTGCGGCGGTTTGCCGCATGACCGCCAGTCATTATTTGCTTGACATTATGACCGAGTAGCATAAAATATGACTGTGGGACATTACTTCGTTATCATGCTCTACCCGTATCACAACAAGAAAAGGAGTCTGTTCATGGATGGCCTGGCTTTTCTGCAGTTGGCGAATGAGGTTCTCGGCGAAGTGGGCGCCGAGCTGAGGGAGTGCGCCGCGCGCCTCGACCGTGGCGGGGGCGCGGACTGGTGGCAGCGGCAGGAGCAGCTGGAGCGCGAGCAGCAGGAGGATGCGCTTGCCCTTCAACATGACCGGAGGGCATGAGCGATGACCGGAACGCATTGCGAGGAAGCCGAAGCTGTCGCCGTGGCGGCGGAGGCCGCGCCCCGTCCGCCGGCGGTGATGGCGCCGGCGCATCTGCAGCCGGCCAGCCCGCTCGATCTGCCCGCCGAGGTCTTCCGCGCCGGCCTCGACCGCCGCAAGGCCAACCGCGCCGCGCTCATGGAGTGGGTGCGCGCCGCCCTGGTGGAGGGCGTGGATTTCGGGCGCATCCACACGGCGGGGAAGAGCAAGTGCGCCTACGCGGCGAAGGGCCTGGGGAACGAGTGCCCCGACCCGCGCCACTGGAGCAAGCCCAGCCTCTTCAAGCCGGGCGCCGAGAAGATTTGCGGAATGCTCGGCGTCACCGTCCATTACCCGACCCTGCACGACTACGAGCAGGCCGCGCTGCACGGCGTGGACATCAAGCACGTCATTCTCCGCTGCGAGATCAGGGACGCCGCCGGCCGCGTGGTCGCGGATGGTGTGGGCGCGCGCACGATCGCGCAGGACTACGGCGACCTGAACAAGGCCTTGAAGATGGCCGAGAAGAGCGCCCACATCGATTCGGCGCTGCGCATGGCGGGGCTGAGCGAGGTTTTCACGCAGGACATCGAGGACATGAAAGGAGGATTCGGCAATGACCAAGGCAAGCAGGATTCCGCTGGCGTGGCGGCTGGCGATGAAGGCGCAGCGCAGGCGGATGCGCCGGCGGCGATCACGGAGGCGCAGCGAAGAAGGCTGGAGGCCCGCATCGACGGGCTCGGCTTCGACCGCGAGCGGGTGAAGGACTGGCTGCGCCGCGCGACACACGGACGCGTCGCGCACTTCGCCGACCTGACGACGAGCGATTACGCGATTCTCGACGGCAAGCTTGAACAATGGGCGCAGGAGCAGCCGGCATGACGCGCGAGGAATGGCTGGCCGCCGCCGTGGCGGCCATGCGGCCGTGGTTCGAGGCCGAGGGCGCGCCGCTGCCCGAAGCGGTGCGCGCCTCCTGCGGCTGGCCGAGCCGGAAGGGCCTGTCGGCGAGCCGGCGCCGCATCGGCGAGTGCTGGGACCCGAAGGCCTCGGCGGCGGGGGCGTCGGAGATTTTCATATCGCCGTGCCTGGCCGAGCCGGCGCGCGTGCTCGACGTGCTGGTGCATGAGCTGGTGCATGCCGCCGTCGGCGTGTCGCACGGCCACCGCGGGCCGTTCCGCCGGCTGGCGAAGGCGCTCGGGCTGGAAGGGCGCATGACCGCCACCCACGCCGGGCCGCAGCTGGCGGCGCGTTTAAACGCGCTGGCCGAGAAGCTCGGCCCCTATCCGCACGGCGCGCTCGACCGCTCCGCCGCCGGGCGCAGGCAGAACACCCGGATGCACAAGGCCATCTGCCCGGCCTGCGGCTTCACCATGCGCGTCGCCGCGAAGTGGGCGGGCTACGGCCTGCCGGTGTGCGCCTGCGGGGAGCAGATCGCGCTGGCGTGAGCAGCGACCTGCACCGCGCGGCGGAGCTGGCCGCGCGCAACGAGGAGCGCCGCCTCAGGTGGCGCGTGAGATGGATCAACCACTGGAGGAATCGACATGACGAAGAAGCTCTACGACGTGTGCCATGGCCGGGAGTACGAGAAGGGCGGCGAGACGAAGACGGCCTGGAACCGGGTCGGCGTGCTGGTGATGGCGGAGGACGGCCGCATCGCGATCCGGCTTGACGCCGTGCCGGCCGGCGCCTGGGACGGCTGGCTGAAGGTGTTCCCGCGCGAGGAGAAGGACAAGCCCGCGCCGGCGCCCGCGGCGCCGCCGCCGAAGGCGAAGCCGGCCTTCGCCGACATGGACGACGACATCCCGTTCTGACATCGCCGTACTGCGCAGACTGACTTTTTACCGAGAGGAACTGACATGCACATCTTTCTGGATATCGAGACCATCCCGGCGCAGGGCGCGGGCGTGCGCGAGGAGATCGCCGCCGCCATCGCGCCGCCGGGCAACTACAAGAAGGCCGAGACCATCGCCGAGTGGGA
>JAYRQX010000652.1:0-2635 GCA_041910415.1 Acetobacteraceae bacterium
CTGCGTCACCGGTCCCGCCCAGCGCCAGCGGATGATGCCCTGGCGATCGACCAGATAGGTCTCCGGCACGCCATAGACGCCCCATTCGATGGCAACGCGCCCGGGCTCGTCGCCGGCGAGCTTCGCGAAGGGGTTGCCGTGGCGCTGGAGGAAGGCGCGCGCATCCTGCGGCCGGTCCTTGTAGTTGATGCCGAAGACCGGCACGCCGTCCCGGGCCAGGCGCATGAGTTGCGGATGCTCGATGACGCAGGGCACGCACCAGCTCGCCCAGAAATTCACGATCACCGGCCGCGCCAGGCCGTTCAGGTCCGCGCGCGCCAGCGTGGGCAGGTCCACGCCGGCGACGGCCGGCAGGGTGAAATCCGGCACCGGCCGGCCGATCAGCGCGGACGGCACGCCGCGCGGATCGTAGCTGCCGGTGCCGAGGCCGCGCAGCATGGCGAAGAAGCCCGCGCCGCCCGCGACCGCGACGCCGAGCGGCGCCCAGAGCAGCCAGCGCCGCGATTTCTGTGCGCTCTCGCTCATGCCGGCACCGTGGCGCCCTTCACACGCGGCGCCGCGATGCGCACGCGCCGGTCGGACAGCGACAAGCCGCCGCCGAGCGCCATGATCGCGGCACCGATCCAGATCCAGGGCGCCAGCGGGTTGTTGTGCAGGCGAAGGATGGTCGCGCCGTCGCGCTCCTCGCCCTTCACGGCGTAGAGGTCGCGCAGCCAATTCGTGTGGATCGCGGCTTCCGTCGTGTTCATCCGCGCCAACGGGAACCAGCGCCGCTCCGGCTCCAGCACCGTCACCACGGCCCCGTCCCGCGTGACCGTCACGGTCGCGCGGCGCGACGTCCAGTTCGGGCCTTCGACGTCACGGATACCGTCGAGCCGCCACTCATAGCCGGCGAGTTGCGTGCTCTCGCCCGGGCGCAGCGTGACGAGCGTATCGGTCGCCAGCCCCATGCCGGCGAGCCCCGCCATGGTGACGCCCAGGCCGCCATGCGCGACGGCCGCGCCCCAGGCCGCGCGCGGCAGGCCGCGGGCGCGATTCCAGGCCTGGCCGGGGCGACGGAACAGCGCGATCCGGTCGGCGATGTCGGCGAAGGCCGCGGTGATGAGCCACACCGCCGCGGCGAAGCCCAGCGCCGGCCACACCGGCACGCCCATCGCCGCCCAGGTGAGGAACAGCACGCCGAAGGCTGTCAGCGCGACCCACCAGAGCCGCGTCAGCGCGGTGGCCAGCACCGCGCGCTTCCAGGGCAGCAGCGGGCCCACGCCCATGCCGAGGATCAGCGGCACGGCGAGCGGCAGCGTCGCGGTGTTGAAGAAGGGCGCGCCCACCGAAATGCGCTCCCCGAACAGGATGTCGGCGAACATCGGCCAGAGCGTGCCGGCCAGAACCACCGCCGCGATCGAGCACAGCAGCAGGTTGTTCAGCACCAGCGCGCCCTCGCGCGAAATCGGCGCGAAGATCCCCGTGGGCGCCAGCCGCGGCGCGCGCCAGGCGAAGAGCGCGAAGCCGCCGCCGACATAGACCATCAGCAGCGACAGGATGAAGACGCCGCGCGCCGGGTCGTTCGCGAAGGCATGCACGCTGTTCAAGACGCCCGAGCGCACCAGGAAGGTCCCCAGCAGCGACAGCGCGAAGGCGAGGATGGCGAGCAGGATGGTCCAGATCTTCAGCGCCTCGCGCTTCTCGACCACGATCGCGGAATGCAGCAGCGCGGCGCCCACCAGCCAGGGCAGCAGCGACGCATTCTCCACGGGGTCCCAGAACCAGTACCCGCCCCAGCCAAGTTCATAATACGCCCACCACGACCCCAGCGCGATGCCGAGCGTCAGGAAGCTCCACGCCGCCAGCGCCCAGGGCCTGACCCAGCGTCCCCACGCCGCGTCCACGCGCCCTTCGATCAACGCCGCGCCGGCGAAGGCAAAGGTCACGGCGAAGCCGACATAGCCGAGGTAGAGCAGCGGCGGATGGAAGGCCAAGCCGGGATCCTGCAGCACCGGGTTCAGCCCGTTCCCGTCGGCCGCCGGTGGCCAGACACGGTCGAAGGGATTGGAGGTGAACAGGATGAAGCTGTGGAACCCCACGGCCACCATCCCCAGCACGCCGATCACCCGCGCCTTCAACGCCGTCGGCAGACCCCGCCCGAAGGCCGCGACCGCCGCGCCGCACAGCCCGAGGATGAGCACCCAGAGGACCATCGAGCCCTCATGGTTCCCCCAGGCACCCGAGAGCTTGTAGATCATCGGCTTCAGCGAATGGCTGTTCGCGACGACGTTGGAGACCGTCGTGTCGTTGACCGCGAAGGCCCAGAGCAGACTCCCGAACGCCGCCAGCACCGCGATCAACTGCCCAAACGCAAGGGCCGGCGCCGCGGCCATCATGCGCAAATGGCCCTTCTGCGCGCCCCAGACCGGCACCACCGCCTGGGCCAGCGCCAGCACACAGGCCAAGGCCAGCGCGAAATGACCGAGCTCGGGGATCATGCGCGATGGTGTCCGTGGTGATGAGGGCGCATGCGGGGGGCCAGCCCCCCGGAGCCCTCCGCCGGGAGGCCAAAGCCTCCCGGACCCTCGATGAATTCAAGCCAGGAAGCGGGAGGGGCATCGTCGTCGCGCCAACACCGCACGCGCGGCCTGCC
>JAYRQX010000653.1:0-4115 GCA_041910415.1 Acetobacteraceae bacterium
CCCGGGCGCCGGTGACCGCCGCCCCGTCATGGGCTGCCCCTTCCGCCGCGCCGCCCGCCCCGCCCGCGGGTCCGCCGCCGCAGGCTCCGCTCGCCAACGGTCCGGCCTGGCTGAACGGCTGATGGCGGCATGGCCCGACGACGTTGGAGCCGGCCACGGGAGGTCCGTGCTCCCGCCGCGAAGCCGATGCCGCTGCCGGGCTGCACGCCGGAGGACCAGGTTCGTCGCTTGGTCTGCGCCCTATGCTGCCGCGAGGCGAAGGGCTTCGGCTACGTGCACGAGATGCGGCTCGGCGAGTTCCCGCACCACCGCTTCTGCAGCATGGCCTGTTGCGATGCCGGTGGCGCGCTCGCTCGGAGATCCAACGGCGTGATCGACAAGACCCCGATGGAGACGTGCGCCATCAAGGAGGCGCGGCGGCCGCTCGCCGAGGTGCTGGTCGAGCTCAAGCTCATGGCGCCGTTCCACGACCGCAGCGCGGCGGAGATCGACCGCGTCATCGAGGCCTGCGTCGACGGCTTCCAGGCCTCGATGCAGCGCCAGGCCGCCGAGCGCGATCCGCTCGACGACCCCATTCCCTTCTGAGGTGACGGTGCTGCTCGACCTGAATCACGGCTCCGGTGCTGTCTATGGGCGGGGCGATGCGCCGCCGAGCGACGCCGCTGCCATCACCGCGCGCATCAACGTGCACATCGATTCTGCGCTGCTCGCGCGCCAGCGACAGCAGGTGCCGCGCGACTATCTCGGCGGCAGCCGCGTCGGCGAGCCCTGCGCCCGCAAGCTGGTCTACGAGATCACGCACGCTCCGAAGGATCGCGACTTCGATGCCGGCATCCTCCGCATCTTCGATGCGGGGCACCAGTTCGAGGCGCTCTCCATCCGCTGGCTTCGCCTTGCCGGATTCGATCTGCGTGATCGTGGCGCGGATGGGGAGCAGTTCGGCTTTGCCGCGGCGGGTGGACGTCTGCGGGGGCACGCGGATGGCGTCATCGTCGCCGGGCCTGATGTTGGCATTCGATGGCCTTCCCTCTGGGAGCACAAGGCGCTCGGACAGAGATCCTGGACCGACCTGGTCAAGCGCGGTCTGCGCCTCTCGAAGCCGATCTACTTCGCGCAGGTGCAGCTCTACATGGCCTACCTCCAGCTCGAGGTGGCGCTGCTCACCGCGCTGAACCGCGACACGCTGGCGCTGCATCACGAGGCCGTGCCATTCGACGCGGGTGAGGCGCAACTGCTGTCGGACCACGCCGTCGAGATCCTCCGCGCCGCCGAGGCAGGCGAGCTGCCGCCGCGCATTGCCCAGGCCGCCGACTTCTTCCTCTGCCGCCTCTGCCCGTACGCCACGCGCTGCTGGGAGGCGCCGGCATGAGCATCACGCCCTCGCCGCAACAGGCCGCGGCCATCGTCGGCATCGTTGACTGGTATCGGACGCGCCGCACCCAGCAGCAGGTGTTCCGGCTCTTCGGCTATGCCGGTACCGGCAAGAGTACGATCACCGCGGCCGCGATGGAGGCGCTCGGCCTCGACCCCATGGCGCGCGACGGCGACACCGCAGGCGGCGTGCTGTTCGCGGCCTTCACGGGCAAGGCGGCGCTGGTGATGACGCGCAAGGGCACGCCAGCCTCGACCATCCACTCGCTCATCTATCGCGTCTCGGAGGCGACGCCGGAGGAGATCGCCCGCGTCGAGAAGGAGCTGTTCGACCTCCAGCGCGATCTGCGCCGCATGGGCCTTGCCGAGCGCGCCTTCGCGGAGACGCAGATCAGCAAGCTGCAGCTCCGTCTCGCCGACATCCACAAGCCCTCCTTCCTGCTCAACGAGCAGTCGCGCGTGCGGGACGCCGCGCTGGTCGTGTTGGACGAGGTCTCCATGGTTGGCCCGGAGATGGCGGCCGACCTGCTCGCCTTCGGCAAGCCGATCCTGGTGCTGGGCGATCCCGGCCAGCTCCCGCCGATCAAGAGCACAGGCGCCTTCACCGAGGCGCCACCCGACGTGATGCTGACCGAGATCCATCGCCAGGCAGGTGAGAGCGCGATTATCCGGCTCGCCACCATGGCGCGGCAAGGAATTGAGATCCCACCCGGTGGGCATGACGAGCATGTCTGGAAGCTTCCGCGGAACGCCGTCGGCCCGGCCCAGATGCTCCGCGGCGGCCAGGTCATCTGCGGGCGCAACAACACGCGCCTCTGGCTCAACGCCAGCATAAAGGCCGCCGCGGGCTTCCCTGACGTCTATCCGGCAGGGCGCAGCGAAAAGATCATCTGCCTCAAGAACCGCCACGACCTCAGCCTGGTCAACGGCATGTTCGTCAACCTCACTGACATCGAGGATGACGGGCTTCTCTCCTTCCGCGCCAGCGTCACGACCGAGGATGGCGTCGCCATCGCCGGCCGGCATCGCTTCTACAAGGGGCACTACGACGAGCATGTGCAGCGCGATCCCGATCGCGAGCGCCGCGACTGGCGCGAGCTGCGCGGCCTGATCGAGACCGCCTGGGGCTACGCCATCACCTGCCACAAGGCACAGGGCAGCCAATGGGAGAACGTGATCGTCTACGACGATCGCCTCTCACGCACGCCCGAGGATAGAGCCCGCTGGCTCTACACCGCGATCACGCGCGCCGAGCGCGGGCTGGTGCTGCTTGATTGACTTGAATGACGCGACTGCCGCGCCGGCGCGCTACGACCTCGAGGCCATCGTCCAGCGACTGCGCGACACGGCCCTTGCCTGGGTGCCGGGCATGTTCCCGAACGGGCGACGGCTGGGCGACGAATGGCGGCTGGCCAACATCCAGGGCACGCCGCCGCGGCAGTCGGGCTCGTGCGTCATCATGCTGCGCGGCGAGCACGCCGGCGACTGGCACGACTTCGACGGCGGCGACGGTGGCGGGCCGCTCTCGACGCTGGCACATGGCACAGGGCTGGCGGACCGAGCCCTGTTCGCGCACGCGGCGGGGATGACCGGCTGGAGCGGCGAAGGCCCGCCGCGCCAGGAGCCCCCTCCCGCACCGAAACCCGAGCGCGACGCCTCCCGCGACATCGCCTTCATCCTGGAGCACGCGGAGCCGATCCGTGCCACAGCGGCGGAACGCTATCTGGTGGGCCGAGGCCTGACCGTGCCCGAGGGCGCGGACCTGCTCTTCCACCCTGATCTCGCAAACTTCGAGACCCGCGCCGGCTATCCGGCGATGGTCGCGCTGGTCCGCAATCTCGCCGGCGAGGTGGTCGCGGTCCATCGCACCTACCTCCAGGAGGATGGCGAGACGGTCCGGAAGGCCGACATCCCGAAGCCGCGCATGGTGCTTGGCCGGAGCGGCGGCGGCACGGTGCGCCTGGCCCCGCTCGGCCCGCACGGCGTGCTCGGCCTCTGCGAGGGCATTGAGACTGGGCTCGCAGCGATTCTGGCCTGCACCGGCCTGCCGGTCTGGGCGGCGCTCTCCACCACCGGCCTCGAGCAGGCGCTACTCCCGCCCGAGGCCAGGCGCGTCGTCATCCTCGCCGATCACGACGCCTCCGGCGCGGGCATGCGGGCCGCGGAGGCCACCGCCGCGAAGCTCCGCCTCGAAGGCCGCGACGTCTCCATCGTGCTGCCGCCGCGCGAGGGCGACGACTTCAACGACATGCTGCGACGCGATGGGGCGGAGGCGATCGCCGCCCTGGTCGACCGGGCCATGCGCGGGTCCGTCTCCGAACCGCCTCAAGAGCGCGAGACCGGTCGGCACCTGCCCATCGGGTTCGCGGAGCCCGCGCATCCGCTCCCCACCGCTCGCGCCGACGAGGGCAATCTCGACCGCGCCACCGCCCGCGCCTGGGGCCTCGTGCTGTCCGCGAACCGCTCGCCCTGGCTGTTCCGGCTCGGCGGCGAGCCATCCTGGGTCGTGCCCGATGATGACGGCCGCCCCGTCGCCGTCACCGTGCGCGAGGAGCGCCTGCGCCACATGCTGGCGAAGCTCGCCGACTGGCGAAAGACGAACGCCAAGGGCGACCTCGTGCCCACCCCGCCGCCGACAGGCCTGGTGAAGTCGCTCGTCGCCACGCCTGACCCGGCGCTGCCCGTGCTGGCCGGAATCGTCACGGCGCCGGTGCTCGGCCGTGGCGGCGTGCTGCTCACCGAGC
>JAYRQX010000654.1:0-6295 GCA_041910415.1 Acetobacteraceae bacterium
CACCAGCGCGCGGGCGTTGAGCTGCTGGGCGTCGCCTGGCCGCTCGACCAGGCCGAGCTCCGGGCGAAGTACAAGGACCTGGCCAAGCGGTACCACCCCGATGTCACGGGTGGCGACCGCGGGGCCGAGGAACGGCTCAAGGACATCAACCGCGCCTACAGCCTGCTGCGCCGCCGCTTGCAGGACCGTCCCCCGCCCGCCCCGCATGCCGCATCTGCGGCCGCCGGGTAGCCGAAGACGGCACCCGGGTAGCCGAGGCGGCGCAGGCCCTCTAGAGTTAACCGACGGAAACAGAAGCCGAGACGAGATGAGCAAGGTAGCCAACATCGCCGACGTGCGCCCCACCTCCGCGATCGATGTGCCCGACACCACGGTGAAGGCGCGCGAGGTCTTTGGCGTGGACATCGACATGGATGTTCCCGCCTATTCCGTGCGCACGGAGCATGTGCCGGAGTTCGACTCCACCTACCGCTTCGACAAGGAGACGACGCTCGCGATCCTCGCGGGCTTCGCCTTCAACCGCCGCGTGATGATCCAGGGCTACCACGGCACCGGCAAGTCCACGCATATCGAGCAGGTGGCCGCGCGGCTGAACTGGCCCTGCATCCGCGTGAACCTCGACAGCCACATCAGCCGCATCGACCTGATCGGCAAGGACGCGATCGTCCTGAAGGACGGCAAGCAGGTCACCGAGTTCCGCGAGGGCATCCTGCCCTGGGCACTGCAGCATCCCTGCGCGCTGGTGTTCGACGAATACGATGCGGGCCGCCCGGACGTGATGTTCGTGATCCAGCGCGTGCTGGAGGTCGAGGGCAAGCTGACGCTGCTCGACCAGAACAAGGTGATCCGCCCGCACAAGTGCTTCCGCCTGTTCTCGACCGCGAACACGGTCGGCCTGGGCGACACGACGGGCCTCTATCACGGCACGCAGCAGATCAACCAGGGCCAGATGGACCGCTGGAACATCGTGGCGACGCTGAACTACCTGCCGCATGCGATGGAGGTGGAGATCACCCTGGCGAAGATGGCCGCGACGGGCGACGCCAAGATGAAGAAGCAGATCGAGGCGATGGTGGCGCTGGCCGACCTGACCCGCGCCGGCTTCATCGCGGGCGACATCTCCACGGTCATGTCGCCGCGCACGGTCATCACCTGGGCGGAGAACGCCAAGATCCTGGGCGATATCGGCTTCGCCTTCCGCCTGTCGTTCCTGAACAAGTGCGACGAGGCGGAGCGCTCGACGGTCGCCGAATACTACCAGCGCTGCTTCAACGAGGAACTGCCGACCGGCCTGCTGCGCAAGGCCGGGTGAGCGGCGCATGAGCGGCAAGGCGGACCTGACGCGGCAGGAGGAGTTCAAGCGGGCGACCGCGGGCACGCTGCGCGCGATCGCGCACGGCAATGCCGAGGTGCAGGTCGCCTTCCAGCCCGGTCCCTCAGGTGTCGCGGGCAAGCGCGTGCGGCTGCCGCTCCCGACCCGCGCGCTGCCGCCGGCCGAGATGGCGAAGCTGCGGGGTGCCGCGGATTCCGCCGCGCTCTGGCTGCGCCACCATGACGAAGCGCTGCACGCGACCCGCGTTCCCGCGCGGCGGGAAGCGCGCGAGGTCTTCGACGCGCTGGAGCATGTGCGCGTCGAGACCGTGGGCTCCCAGCATATGGCCGGGGTCGCGGCGAACCTGCGCGCGAAGCTCGCCGAGGAATGCGAGGCCGAGGGCTACGACCGCATGACGCGCAAGGACCAGTTGCCGCTGACCGCGGCGCTCGGCCTGCTCGCGCGCGAGAAGCTGACCGGCGCGCCCGCCCCGGAATCGGCGCGGAAGATCCTGGACCTCTGGCGCGACTCGCTTGGCGAGAAGGGCGACGCGGCGATGGCCGAGATGGCCGCGACCGCGGACGACCAGACCGCCTTCGCCAAGGCCGCGCGCAAGCTGCTGGCGGCTATGGACCTGGCGGAAGCCGAGGTCGAGAGCGAATCCGAGCAGCAGGACGAGGAAGGCGACCAGGGCGGCGAGAGCACGCCGCAGCAGGACCAGTCCTCCGAAGGCCAGTCCTCCTCGGACCAGGAGGAGCAGATGCTCGGCGCCCAGCCCGAGCAGATGCAGGGCGAGGCCTCCGACGAGATGGCCGAGGACGCCGAGGAGGACAGCGCCGCGGCCGATGGCGACGACAAGCCGGGCGGGCCGCAGCAGCGCAAGGAAGTCCCGCAGACCGACGATGCGTCGCGCTACCACGCCTTCGCGACGCAGTTCGACGAGGTGGTCGAGGCCGACGAGCTCTGCGACCCCGAGGAACTGTCCCGTCTCCGACAGCAGCTCGACCAGCAGCTCTCGCATCTGCAGGGCGTGGTCTCGAAGCTCGCGAACCGGCTGCAGCGCCGCCTGCTCGCGCAGCAGCAGCGGGCCTGGGACTTCGATCTGGAGGAAGGGCTGCTCGACGTCGCGCGGCTGACGCGCGTCGTGACCAACCCGATGTACGCGCTCTCCTACAAGCGCGAACGCGACACCGATTTCCGCGACACGGTGGTGACCCTGCTGATCGACAATTCAGGCTCGATGCGCGGTCGGCCGATCACGGTCGCGGCCATGTGCTGCGACATCCTCGCGCGCACGCTGGAACGCTGCGCGGTGAAGACGGAAATCCTGGGCTTCACGACGCGCGCCTGGAAGGGCGGGCAGAGCCGCGAGAAATGGGTGCAGGAGGGCAAGCCGCGCAATCCCGGGCGGCTCAACGATCTGCGCCACGTCGTCTACAAGGCGGCCGATGCGCCCTGGCGGCGCGCGCGCAAGAATCTCGGCCTCATGCTGCGCGAAGGGCTGCTCAAGGAGAACATCGACGGCGAGGCGCTGGACTGGGCCTACAAGCGCCTGCTCGCGCGATCCGAGCACCGGCGCATCCTGATGGTGATTTCCGATGGTGCGCCGGTGGATGACAGCACGCTGTCGGTGAACCCCGGCAACTACCTGGAACGCCATCTGCGCAAGGTCATCCACGACATCGAGCATCGCGGCCTCGTGGAACTGATCGCCATCGGCATCGGGCACGACGTGACACGCTACTACAACCGCGCGGTCACCATCGTGGACGCCGAGGAGCTCGGCGGCACGATGATGAAGAAACTGGCAGAACTCTTCGACGAGGATGCCGACGAGGCCTGGCACCGCGCGGCCGCGGAACGCGCGCCGCTGGTCGCCTGACAACGCGCCTGGCGCCGCGGTGGAATCGCCGCGGCGCCCTTCCATGACATCGCCTCCCGACGCGCCCACGGGCCGCCGCGCTTTCCTGGGTGGCCTCGCGCTCGCCGCGTTCGCGCCGGGCTGCGTCGCGCAGGCCGAGCCGGCCTCCCCCTTCGCGATCGAAGCGCCGGAAGGGCCGCTCCGTCCCCTCGGCGGGCTGCTACTGGACCCGCAGGCCTTCGCTGGCGGAGGCCTTTCCGGACTTTATCTCGAACCCGACCTGCGGCTGACCGCGATCAGCGATCGTGCGCGCTGGGTCACGGGGCAGCTGGTGCTGGACCGTGACCGCCCCGTCGGCGTCGCCGATATCCGCAGCGGGCCGCTCCGCGACGGCGCCGGCGCGCCGCTGCCGCGCGGGGGGCATGGCGGGGATTCCGAATCCCTCGCCCGCCTGCCTGACGGCACCTGGCTCGTCGGCTTCGAGCGCTGGCACCGCATCCGCGCCTATCGCCGGCTGGACGGCCCCGGCGACGTCTTCGAAGCGCCGCCGGGGATCGAACGCGCCCCGCGCAATGGTGGGCTCGAGGCACTGACGGTGCTGGCGGACGGGCGCATCCTGGCGATCGCCGAGGACCTGGCGCCTGATGGCCAGGATGCGCTGCGCATGGCCTGGCTCGGCGGCCCCGGCCAATGGCGGGCGCTGAGCTACCGCCCCGTGAGCGGCTACCGGCCCACCGATGCCGCGGGCCTGCCCGACGGCGGCGCGCTGGTGGTGGAGCGGCGCTTCACGCTCCTGGGCGGCTTCTCGGGGCGCGTGACGCGTGTCGCGCCCGGCGCGCTGCGGCCCGGAAGCGTCATCGAGCCCACGGAAATCCTGCGCCTCGCCCCGCCGCTGCCGGTGGACAATTGGGAAGGCATCGCCGTCGCGCGCTGGCAGGGGCGCACGCTCGTCGCGCTGGTCAGCGACGACAACACCTCCATCCTCCAGCGCTCGATGCTGATGCTGTTCGAATTGCAGGCGGAGTGAAGGGCTACTCCGGCTCGCCTTCCACCGGATGTCCGCCGACGGCGCGCATGAAGGTGAAGACGGCGCGCGCCGCTTCCTCCACCCGCGCCGCATCCGTGCCCTTGGCGACCACCGCCACCCCGCCGCCGCCCGTGCGATAGAAGGGGTAGGAGCCGATATCCACATCCGGCCAGCGCTTCTGGATGTCGGCCAGCCCTTCGGCGATGCGGCCTTCCATGAGCCCGATCGCGTGCACGCAGCGCGAGACGATCGGCGCGCCGCCCTTCAGCGTCGGCGCCAGCGCCTCGAACATCGCCTGCATGATGCGCGGCACGCCGGCCAGCACATGGACGTTGCCCAGGGTGAAGCCGGGCGCGATGGAGATGATGTTGTCGATCAGCGCGGCGCCGCGCGGCATCGTCGCCATGCGCTGGCGCGCCGCGTTGAAATCGCCGGGCGGGTTCTGCCGCGCATAGTGGCCGGCGAGTTTGTCCCAGGCGTCCGGGTGCGGTTCCCAGGGCACGCCGAAGGCCTTGGCGACGCATTCGCTGGTGATGTCGTCATGCGTGGGCCCGATGCCGCCGGTGGTGAAGACGTGGTCGAACTTCGCGCGCACCTCGTTGACGGTCGCGATGATCGTCGCCTCGACATCGGGGATGACGCGCACCTCGCGCAGCGGAATGCCGATCTCGCCCAGCCGCGTCGCGAGGAATTGCAGGTTCGCGTCGCGGGTGCGGCCCGAGAGCACCTCGTTGCCGATGATGAGCAGGCAGGCGGTCGGGTTCGTCTCGGGCATGGCGCTCCCCCGGAACAGGACATCGCGCGCAGGATAGGCCGCGTTCCCCGTCAGAGGAAATCGCGCAGCAGGGCGACCAGCGGCTTGTCGGCAGGCGGCATCGGGTAGCTCGCCAGCTTGGTGGGCCGCACCCAGGCGAGTGTCTGGCCCTCCACGGGCGTCGGCGTGCCGTTCCAGCGCCGGCAGAGATAGAGCGGCATCAGCAGGTGGAATTTCTCATAGGCGTGGGAGGCGAAGGTGAAGGGGCCGAGGCAGGCGGCGGAGACATCGATCGCCAGTTCCTCCTTCAACTCGCGGATCAGCGCGTCCTCCGGCGTCTCGCCGGGATGCACCTTGCCTCCGGGAAACTCCCAGAGGCCCGCCAGCGCCTTGCCTTCGGGACGCCTGGCCAGCAGCACGCGGCCGTCGCTGTCCACCAGCGCAACGGCAGCGACCAGCACGATTTTTTTGTTCGCTGGCTCTTCCGCCTGCGGCGGCGGCTCGGGCGCGCTGCCGACCGGGAGGTCCTCGCGACGCAATGCGAAGAGCGCCACGGGCATCGCGCCGCCGCGGGAGACGAAGTCCTGGCTCCCCTGCCCCGCATCGCGGAAGCCAATCCGGCGAAGCACGGCCTGCGACCGGACGTTGTCGGTCAGCGCACTCGCGGTGATCAGGCCGAGATCGAGATTGGCCAGCGCCCAGCGCGCCAGCTTGCCCGCCGCTTCCGGCGCCACGCCATGGCCCCAGTAGCGGCGGCCGATCCAGTAGCCGAGCTCGGCGCTGTCATCCTTCTGCGACCGCGTCAGCCCGACGCAGCCCACCAGCACCTCGGCGCCATTCTCCTCCCCCGTGATCGCCAGGTGCCAGGCATCGCCGGCGGCCATCTGATCATGCGTCGAGGCGATCCACTCCTCCGCGAGCGTGCTCGGATAGGGGAAGGGCACCCGGGCCAAATTCTTCGCCACATCCCAGTCATTGACCAGGCGGTGCACGGCGGCCGCATCGCCGAGCCGCAGGGCGCGCAGCGTGAAGCGTTCCGTGGTCAACGGCGCGAAGGCCGGCGCCTTGAGGCTGTCAGGCATCGCGATTCAGGAACGCCCGCGCGCGGCGGCTGTCAACGCCGCATCATGCGATGGTGCCGTATTGCCGACGGCGTGTGACGCGGACAGCACCATCGGGACCGAGCAGGTAGTCCACATGCCGCCAGCGCACGCGACGGACGCGCGCGGTGGACCAGAACAGGACGAGCGCGAAACCCGCCGCGACCGGCGTCGCGAGGCCGATGGCGTGCTGGATCCAGCGCGCGATGCCGGCATCGGCGCGGCCGGTCGTGCGCCCCGC
>JAYRQX010000655.1:0-2860 GCA_041910415.1 Acetobacteraceae bacterium
CACCGCCGCCAGCAGCACCAGCAGGCAGACGATCGCCGCCCCGGCCGGCAGGTCCAGCGCCAGCGAGACCACCAGCCCGCCGCCATACCCCAGCGCGCCGACGCCGAAGGCGGCGACCAGGCGCAGCCGGCCGCCCTCATCGCCGCCGGTCACGAGGCCACGCGTCGCCACCGCCGGCGCGATCAGGCTGGCGAACACCAGCAGCACGCCGACCAGTTGCACCGAGGCGGTGACGGCCACGGCGAACAGCGCATAGAAGCCGAAGCCCGCGCCACCGCCCCGCCGCGCGGTCCACGCGCGCGCCGCCAGCACGCCGATGGTAAGCCCGCCGACGACGCCGATCTGCGCCCAGTTCGCCCACAGCACCTCCCCGGCCAGCAGGTCGCGCAGGTGCTCGCCGCCATGCGGATTGCCGGCCAGCAAGAGGATGCCGGCGGCCGCCGCGGCGACGAAGAGCAGGCCGATCAGGGCTTCCTGGATGTCCGCCCAGCGCCGCTCGCAGTAGGTCAGCAGGGCCGCCGCGGCGAGCGCGGCGCAGCCGGCCGCGAGTTGGGTGGCGAGCGCCCCTCCGCGTTCGTCCAGGTGCAGCAGGCCGGCGACGATCACACCCAGCGCAGCCACCTGGGCCACCGCGAGGTCGATGAAGATGATGCCGCGGCGCAGGACCGCGATGCCCAGCGGCACGTGGGTGGCGAGCACCACCAGCCCGGCGACGAAGGGCGCGGCGAGGAGACCGAGGTCGGGGACGGCCGGGCTCATGCCGACGTCCTCACCGCGCCGCCTCGAGCAGCCGCCCCACGGTGGTTTCGAACAGCGCCGCGAGGTCGTCCGCCCCCGGCGCGCCGACGGTGAAGGGCAGCACCGCCACCGGCACGCCGGCCTCGCGGGCGAACCACTCCGCCGGTCGCGGCGACTGGTAGGCGGCGCGGACCACCATCCGCGGGCGGCTCGCCGCCGTCTGGTCGCGCACGCGCGCCAGGTGCGCGACCGAGGGCTCGACGCCGGGCTTGGGTTCCAGCGCGGCGACCTCGCGCAGGCCCAGCCAGTCGTGGAGATAGGCCCAGGCCTTGTGCTGCGAGACCACCGCGACGCCCTTGAGCGGCGCGGCCCGTGCCTCCCACTGCCGGATGCGCGCCCGCCAGCGTTCGGCGAAGGCGGCATAACCGGCGCGGTACGCGGCGGCATTGGCCGGATCGACCTGCGCCAACCGCGCCGCCAGCGCCTCGCCCACCGCCAGGAAGTTGCGCGGGTCGGTCTGGATGTGCGGGTTGCCGGCGGCATGGACGTCGCCCTCGGCGCGGTCGAGCCTGCCCGGAACGTCGAGCATGCGCACGTGCGCGGCGGCCTCGAAATGGCCGGGCTGGCCGGGCTGGATGCGCGCGTTGCCGGATTCGCGCTGGACCACCGGCAGCCAGCCGACCTCCAGCTCGGCGCCGGTGGCGAGCAGCAGGTCGGCATTGCGCGCGCGGGCGATCAGCGAGGGCCGCGCATCGATGCGGTGCGGGTCCTGCAGGGCTGTCGTGGCCGAGACGGCCGCGACCTTGTCACCGCCGATTTCCCGCGCCAGTGCCGCCCATTCGGGCACGGTACTGAAGACATTGAGCGCCGCCCACGCCGCTTGCGGCGGCAGGGCGAGCGCGACCAGGATGGGAATCAGGAACCGCATCGCCGCCTCCTCAGAACTTGTGCGCGCCGTGGGCGCCCAGGCTCATGACATATTGCAGGGTCCACTGGTTGTCCGTCACGCCCAGCATCGATCGGTCGCGCGCGTATTGCAGGCGCAGGCGGGAGAACTCGGAGTTGCTCCAATCCACCATCAGGCTGTCGCGGCGCGGCGTGAAGTCGGCGAAGTAGTGGTTCGCCGGATCGAGCACGCCGAACACCGTGGCGGCGTCGAAGGACTTGTTGCCCTTGCCCAGCCGGTCGTGGCGGTAGCCGACGCGCCAGCGGGGCATGAACTGGACGACGGCGGAGACATGGCCCCCGCTCTGGCGGGCGGACAAATCGCCGAGCGCGACGCCGCCGGTACAGGCGCTGGGGGTCGCCGGGTCGGCGTCGTCGCAGCGCCAGGTGCCCGATTCGACGCGACGGAAGAATTCCGCCTGGAGCTTCAGGCTGCGCGTGGAGGCATTGCCGTCGGGCGCCCATTTCCAGACGAAATCGGCGATCGCGGTGCGGCTGCGACCGGTGAACAGGCCCTCGGCCTCGACCGCGCCGATGTCCTCGAAATGCGCGCCGCGGTCCGTGGCGCGGGTACCGAGGAACGACAGCCCGGCCTGCCAGGCATGGGAGGCGCCGACGTCGCCGCCGGTCTTGACGAACAGCGCGCCGGCGCCGCTGCCGTTCTTGTTGCGGTCGGTGCCGGGAAAGCCCGCGCCGCGGCCGATCTCGGCGCCGAACTGGAGCAGGAAGGGCGTCGGCGCCAGCCATTTCAACTGCACGCCGTCATGCCGATAGCCTTCGCCCCCGAACAGCACCTGCTGCATCAGCGATGCGTCGGCGAAATCCCATTCGTGCGGATGGCGGGCGTTGTCGTAGCCGATGTCGGCGGCGAAGCGGCCGGCGCGCAAGCTCAGTCCGTTGCCCAGTCCGAGGGTCGACACGCTGGCCTCCTCGACCTCGACCTCGCCGGCGCCGGTGATGCCGAGGCGGGCCACGCCGCGAAATGCGGGATCGATATTGGCCGCCAGCACCAGCTCCGAGTGTTCCAGCGAAAGGCCGCGCTCCGCGCCGTGCGCGTGGCCGGCCGGCCAATAACCGGAAACCGCGCGCTCGGGCACATCCTGTTCGCGGCGCGCGCGGCCCTGCAGGATCAGGCCGATCTCCGGGTTGAAGGCGCCGGCCTGGGCGGCCTGGGCGG
>JAYRQX010000656.1:0-4301 GCA_041910415.1 Acetobacteraceae bacterium
ATCATGGCGATGACGATGGCGCGGTTGGCGGCATCGAGGCTCGCGGTCGGTTCGTCCAGCAGCAGCACGGGGTAGAAGGGCGCGAAGCCGCGGGCGATGTTCACGCGCTGCTGCTCGCCGCCGGAAAAGGTCGCGGGCGGCAGGCCATGCAGCCGTGCGGGCAGGTTCAGGCGCGCGAGCAGAGCGGCGGCCTTCGCGCGCGCCTCGTCAGGCGCCACGCCGCGCGCGATCAGCGGCTCGGCGACGATGTCGAGCGAGGGCACGCGGGGAATGACGCGCAGGAACTGGCTGACATAGCCGATCGTCTCGCGCCGCGCCTCGATCACGGCGCGCGGCGCGGCGCAGCCGAGGTCCAGCACGGCGCCGCGGTGCCGCAGCAGGATGCGCCCGGCGCCGGCGCCGTAATTGCCGTAGAGGCAGCGCATCAGCGTGGACTTTCCGGCGCCCGACGGCCCGGCCAGCGCCACGCATTCGCCGGGGGCGACGGACAGTTCGACGCCGGACAGCACGGGAATGCGCGTGCCCCCCTGCAGGTGCAGCGTGAAGGTCTTGGCCAGCCCCTCCGTCTTCAGTGCCCAGTTCATGCGGCGAGCACCGAGCTGACGAGCAGCTGCGTGTAGGGATGCTGCGGATCATCCAGCACGCGATCGGTCAGGCCGCTCTCCACCACCTGGCCCTGGCGCATCACCAGGATGCGGTGCGCGAGCAGCCGCGCCGCCGCGATGTCATGCGTCACCAGCAGCACCGCGATGCCGAGGTCCGCGACGAGGCCACGGATCAGGTCGAGAAGCCGCGCCTGCACGGACACGTCGAGCCCGCCCGTCGGTTCGTCCATGAACACCAGCCGCGGCCGTGTCACCAGCGTGCGTGCGATCTGCAACCGCTGCTGCATGCCGCCCGAGAAGGTGCGCGGCAAATCGTCCACGCGGTCCTCATCCACCTCCACGCGCTTCAGCCAGGCGATCGCCTCGGCCCGGATGTTGCCGTAGTGCCGCGCGCCGACCGCCATCAGCCGCTCGCCGACATTGCCGCCGGCGGAAACCCCCATGCGCAGCCCGTCGCGTGGGTTCTGGTGCACGAAACCCCAGTCGGTCCGCATCAGCCGCCGCCGCGCCGCTTCGCCGAGCGCATGGATGTCGAGTTCCGCGCCCTCCGCGTCGCGATACAGCACGCATCCCGCATCCGGCCCCAGCAGCCCGCCGAGGACACGCAGCAGCGTCGTCTTGCCCGACCCGCTCTCGCCCACGATGGCGACGACCTCACCGGGCCAGATATCCAGCGACACGCCGTCCAGCGCCGCGACGCGGCCGAAGCGCAGAAAAAGGTCGCGGGCGGAGAGCAGCGCGCTCATTCCGCGGCCTCCTGCGAGGGTTGGCGGGAGGCGCAATAGGCGGTGTCGGAGCAGACGAACATGCGCCCGCCGCGGTCGTCGGTGATGACCTCGTCCAGATAGGACTCCGCGCTGCCGCACAGCGCGCAGGCATGGCGCGCGCGGATGGGGCGGAAGGGATGGTCCTCGAAGTCCAGGCTGCGCACGCTGGTGTAGGGCGGGATGGCGTAGATGCGCTTCTCGCGCCCCGCGCCGAACAGCTGCAGCGCGGGCATGCGGTCCATCTTCGGATTGTCGAAGGCCGGGATGGGGGAGGGCGACATCAGATAGCGCCCGTTCACCATCACGGGATAGTCGTAGGAGACGCCGATGCGCCCAAGCCGGGAAATGTCTTCGTAGAGCTTCACATGCATCAGCCCGTAATCGGCCAGGCCATGGATGCGCCTGGTCTCGGTGCGCCTGGGCTCCAGCTTGTACAGCGGCTCCGGCTGCGGCACCTGGTAGACGAGGATCTGTGCTTCGCCCAGCGCCGCCTCCGGAATGCGGTGCCGGGTCTGGATGATGGTCGCGTCCTCCGTGCGTTCCGTGGTCGCGACGCCGGCGACGCGGCCGAAGAAGCGCCGGATGGAAATCGCGTTGGTCGTGTCGTCCGCACCCTGGTCGATCACCTTCAGCGTGTCGGTGGGCCCGATCACGGCGGCCGTCACCTGGATGCCGCCGGTGCCCCAGCCATAGGGCAGCGGCATCTCCCTGGCGCCGAAGGGAATCTGGTGCCCCGGGATCGCCACCGCCTTCAGCAGCGCGCGGCGGATCATGCGTTTCGTGGCTTCGTCGAGATACGCAAAGTTGTATCCTGCTTCCATCACTCGGCCGCCTTCGGCATGGCGTCGGCGCGCATGGCGCGGACATTTTCGAGCTCGCTCTGGAAATCGACGTAGTGCGGCAGCTTCAGATGCTCCACGAAGCCCGTCGCCTCGACATTGTCGGAGTGATACAGCACGAACTCCTGGTTCTGCGCCGGCGCCGTCGCCTCCTGCCCCAACTCCTCCGCGCGCAGCGCGCGATCGACCAGCGACATCGCCATGGCCTTGCGTTCCCCATGCCCGAAGACCAGGCCGTAGCCCCTGGTGAATTGCGGCGGCTCCGCGCGGCTGCCCTTGAACTGGTTCACCATCTGGCATTCGGTGACGAGGATGTCGCCGAGCTCGATCGGAAAGCCGAGTTCCGGCGGCGTGAACGCCACCGCCACCGCGCCGAAGCGGATCTCGCCCACGAAGGGATGCGCGTTGCCGTAGCCGCGCTGCGTGGAATAGCCGAGGCCGAGCAGAAAGCCTTCGTCGCCGCGCGCGAGGTTCTGCAGCCGCACGTCGCGCGGCGCGGGGAAGGCGAGCGGCTCGCGCGTGAGGTCGCCGGGCTCGGCCTCGGTCGCGGCCTCGCGCTGCATCAGCCCTTCGCGCGCGAGGATTTCCGTGACCCGCGGCACCGCCTGCGCCTCGGCTGGCGCTTCCGCCGGCACAGGCGCATCGCCGTCGGCGGCGAGCGCGAATTCCAGCAGCCGGTGCGTGTAGTCGAAGGTCGGGCCCAGCACCTGGCCGCCCGGCAGGTCCTTGTAGGTCGCGCTGACGCGCCGGCGGATGCGCATCCGCCCCGTGTCGAGCGGCGCCGTCGCGCCGAAGCGGGGCAGGGTGGTGCGATAGGCGCGCAGCAGGAACGCCGCCTCGATCAGGTCGCCCCGCGCCTGCTTGATGGCGAGCGCCGCGAGGAAGCGGTCATGGCACGACCCTTCCGCCATCACGCGGTCCACGGCCAGCGTCATCTGGCCCATGATCTGCTCGACGCCGAGTTCCGGCACGGCCGTGTCGCCGCGCCGCTCCGCCGCCAGCCAGTCATGCGCGTTGGCGATCGCCCGGGCGCCGCCCTTCACCGCGACATACATCTAGGCGGCCTCCCCGATGCGGACGGTGCGCGGCAGCGCGGCGAGCCGTTCGCCGCAGCAGACAATCAGGTCCACGCCGCAGGGAAAGCCCTTGCGGTTCGTCTCCCACTGCGTCGGGAAGTCGGCGGGCAGCCCGGTCACGGACAGCCGGTGCTGCCGCTCGATCCCCGGCCCCGTCAGCGCCCAGCCGCCGGCATCGTCCAGCGACGCCACCTGCGCGATCACGGTCGCGCCGCGCTGCGGCTCTTCCTCCGTGCCGGTCTGGAAGCCGCGCAGCGCAGGCAGCGTGCCTGTCGCCAGGGCGATCGCCGCGCCGCCCGTCATGCGCGCCGCCGGCGCGCCGCAATGGAAGGCGATCCAGCGCGCCGCCTCATCCCCCCCATCGTGCCAGAGCGGCGTGTCGGCATCGGCCAGCGTCAGCAGCACCGCGGCCGCGGCCGGCATCAGCGGCGCCGGCGCGCGCAGCCCGGCACCCGCGGCCACGATCCGCCCGGGCCGGCTCATCGCCTCCAGCACCGCGCGGAAGCAGGATTGCGCGTCCAGCACGGGATCGGCGAAGCCGGGCAAGGGCGCACTCACGTGGACGATCCCCGCATCGTCTGCATGGTGAAGAACTCCACGCGTGTCGCCGCCGCACGCCTCGCATCGCGCGCCGCATCCCCGGCCTGCGCGGCGGCAAGGGGCTCGATCACGGCCGCCATCAGCGCAGCGCGCTGCGCCGGGTCCTGCAGGGCCGCATCCAGCATCGCGGCGAGCTCCGCATGCCGCCTGTCGCGCCCGGCGACATAGCCCACGCCCATGCGGCCATCGGCCGTGCGCACCGCGCAGCGCGTGACGGTCATCTCGCCGAGGTTGAAGGGCGCGCCATCGCCGCCGGCGCGGCCGCGCACCATCACAAGCCCCGTCTCGGGCGCGCGCAGCAGGTCGTGCGGGGGCAGGGCGGGGGCATCGGCCAATCGCGTCTCGATCGCCGCCGCGCCGGCGCGCGCCAGCACGCCCATCCAGCGCTGTCGCGCCTGCTGCTCCGGGTTCGGC
>JAYRQX010000657.1:0-3373 GCA_041910415.1 Acetobacteraceae bacterium
GGCGCCGGGTTATACCTGCGGCACGAGGCTTTGACTCGTGCCGAGGCCGCGAAGGCGGCCCGCTCGCGGTCGGCTGTGCCGATCCGCCGGTGGTCCGGCGAGCCAAGCAAACCGGAGGTTTGCGCCCGGCACATGAGGGTCAGCAAAGATGAATACCAACGGTCGAAGCATTCGGCCGTTGGTATTACCTCAAGGAAGGCGGCGCAGCCAGTGGCGCACGCTGGTCTCGGCCGTCGCCCAGCCCATCAGCCAGGTCGCGACAGGCACGGCGGCGAGCGGCAGCCAGGGCAGGTCCACGAAGCCGAACGCCGCGTTGCCGCTGATGGGCGCCGCGATGGCCGCCAGCACCGCGATCGCCGGCAATGCGACGACCACGCCGAGCAGCCCGCCGGTTGCCGAAAGCTGGGCCGCGCGGGCAGCAATACGGCGCGCGATCTCCCCATCCGTGGCGCCGAGCCCGTGCAGGACCACGATCGCCTCCCGCCGCGCAGCGATGCCGGCGCGGGTCGCAACGGCGATGACCGCGGCGCCGACCACGGCGACGAGGGCAAGGATCGCCAGTGCCACGCCCTGCAGCGCGGCGGCAAGGTTCGCGATGCGCGCAACCCAGATGCCATGCGCCTCGGCCACCGCGCCGGGCACGGCGCGCGCGACGCGGTCGCCGATCAGCACGGGGTCCACGGAGAGGTCGGTCAGCCGGACCTCGATGACGCCCGGCAAGGCGAGGCCAGGCGTGTCGCCCAGCCAGGGGCGCAGCAGCTCGCGCAGCCGCTCGGGATCGAGCACCGTCGCCGAGGCAACGCCGGGATGGGCGCGCAGCGCTTGCAGCGCACGCTCCATCCGCGCGGCATCGGGTTCCGGCACCTGCACGGTCACTGCGGCCTGCGCGCCGCGTTCCCAGCGCGCCGCGAGGGCCCGGGCGCTGTCCTGGCCGGCGATGGCCAGGCAGGCGAGCAGCGCCATGGCGGCGACGAGCCCCACCAGCAGCCGGTCCGCCATGGCCTTGCGCAGGCCGAGCGGATCGCGCCGGGCGCGGCTGCGGGTCGCCTTAGCCGTCGCCGACAAGGCGTCCGTCCTCGATCGTCAGAGTGCGGGCCGGGTAGCGCTGGGGCAGTTCCTCCGCATGCGTCGCGACGATGACCGTGGTGCCCAGGCGGTTCATCTCGGTCAGCAGCGCGATCAGGCGCCGTGCCTGGCGGGAATCGAGGTCGCTCGTCGGCTCGTCGGCCACCAGCAAAGCGGGGCGGGTGATCACGGCGCGGGCGATCGCCATGCGCTGCTGCTCGCCGCCCGAGAGTTCCTCGGGCAGGCGGTCCTGGCGGTCGAGCAGCCCGACCCAGTCGAGGATCTCCAGCACGTCCGCACGCAGGCTCGCCTCCCCGCGGCCGGCCAGCCGCAGCGGCAGGGCGACGTTGTCATAGGCGGACATGTGCCGCAGCAGGCGGAACTCCTGGTGCACCACGCCGATCCGCCGGCGCAGCGCCGTCAGCGCGCCCCGGCGGGCGGTCGAAAGTTGGACGCCGAGCACCTCCACCTCTCCCCGTGTCGGCCGGAGGGCGGCATACATCATGCGCAGCACGGAAGACTTGCCGGCGCCTGACGGGCCGAGGATCCAGGTGAAGGAGCCCTCGCCCAGGGTGAAGGACAGGTTGCGGATGGCGTCCTGGCGCGCGCGACCGCCCAGGGAGGGGTAGGACAGACCGACGGCGGCGAATCGAACCATCACCGCGGATTTCGCACCACGATCGTGGCCGACACAACCGCCGATCGTCGCGGCAGCGCCAAGGCTTTGCGCGCGGCGGGCGCTGCGGGTAGGGTCCGGCCGCATTCGGGGGGGGCGCGGCCCCGCCTAGACCGACCGGAAAGCATCCCTATCGTGTCCAGCAACATCCAATGGGGCGGGCGTTTCGCCGAAGGCCCCTCCGCCATCATGCGGGCGATCAACGCCTCCATCGGCTTCGACCGCAAGATGTGGCACCAGGACATCGCGGGCAGCCTGGCCCATGCCGCGATGCTCAGGCATGTCGGCATCATCAGCGCCGAGGACGAGGCGGAGATTCGCGCGGGCCTCGCCACGATCGGCGAGCGCATCGCGGCCGAGGACTTCGCCTGGAGCGAGGATCTCGAGGACATCCACATGAATGTGGAGGCCCGGCTGACCGAGGCGATCGGCGATGCCGGCAAGCGCCTGCATACCGGGCGCTCGCGGAATGACCAGGTGGCGCTGGATGTGCGGCTGTGGGTGCGCGACGCGATCGACGGGCTGACCGCGCAGATCGAGGACGTGATGCGCGCCTTCGTCGAACGCGCCATCGAGCACGCGGCGACGGTGATGCCGGGCTTCACCCACCTGCAGCCCGCGCAGCCCGTGACCTTCGGGCACCACATGTTGGCCTATGTGGAAATGCTCTCGCGCGACGTGGGCCGCTTCAACGATTGCCGCAAGCGGCTGAACGAATGCCCGCTCGGCGCGGCTGCGCTCGCCGGCACCAGCTTCCCGATCGACCGGCACATGACAGCGGCGGCGCTGGGCTTCGACGGGCCGACCCGGAACAGCCTGGATTCCGTGGCGTCGCGCGACTTCGCCGCCGAGTTCGTCTTCGCCTGCGCCATGTGCGCGACGCATCTCTCCCGCTTCGCGGAGGAGGTGGTGATCTGGACCAACCCCTATTTCGGCTTCGTGCGGCTGTCGGATGCCTTCACGACCGGCTCCTCCATCATGCCGCAGAAGCGCAACCCGGATGCGGCGGAGCTGGTGCGGGGGAAGACCGGGCGCATCAACGGCGCGCTGGTCGGGCTGCTGACGGTGATGAAGGGCCTGGCGCTGACCTATTTCAAGGACATGCAGGAGGACAAGGAAGGCGTCTTCGACGCCGCCGAGGCGCTGACGCTGAACCTCGCTGCCGTCGCCGGCATGGTGCGCGACATGAAGCCCGACGTGGCGCGGCTGGAGCGGGCCGCGGGCGCCGGTTTCTCAACCGCCACGGATCTCGCGGACTGGCTCGTGCGGGTGCTGAAGATGCCGTTCCGCGATGCGCACCACATCACCGGCCGCCTGGTCGCGCTGGCCGAGCAGAAGGGCGTGGACCTTTCGGGCCTGGCGCTGGCCGACATGCAGTTCGTGGAACCGCGCATCACGCAAGATGTGTTTGACGTGCTGACGGTCCAGGCCTCCGTCCGCAGCCGCACCTCCTATGGCGGCACGGCGCCGGCCAATGTCGCGCGCATGGCCGCGGACTGGCGGGAAAGGCTCGGCGCGTGAAGGCTCTTGTTCTTCTGCTGCCGCTTGGGCTGCTGCTGTCGGGCTGCGGGCGGGTCGGGCCGGTGCACCCGCCCGGGCCGCCGGAGCGCATCACCTATCCGCGCACCTACC
>JAYRQX010000658.1:0-2407 GCA_041910415.1 Acetobacteraceae bacterium
CGCCGCGCCCGCGCCCGGGGCCGGAGCCCATGGCCGGGCGTTACTGCACGCTGGAGAAGCTCGATGCCGCGAAGCACGCGGACGGGTTGTTCGACGCCTACATGGAAGCGCCGGACGGCAGCGCCTGGACCTATCTGTTCGTGGAGCGCCCTGCGACGCGCGAGGCCTATCGCGCCTATGCCGAAGCCAACGCGGCGTCCCCCGATCCCTACCACTACGCGATCGTCGAGAACGGCACGGGCCGCCTGCTCGGCACATCCTCGCTCATGCGCCACGACCCCGTCATGGGCGCGATCGAGGTCGGCAACATCACCTATTCGCCGCGCATCCAGAAGACGCCCTCCGGCACCGAGGCGCAGTACCTCCAGATGAAGCGCGCCTTCGACGAGCTCGGCTACCGCCGCTACGAATGGAAATGCGACAGCCTGAACGCGCCGTCGCGCGCCGCCGCGCTGCGCTACGGCTTCACCTATGAAAGCCTGTTCCGCCAGGCCGTGATCTACAAGGGCCGCAACCGCGACACCTGCTGGTTCTCCATCACCGACAAGGAATGGCCGCTGGTGAAGGCGGCCTTCGAGGCCTGGCTCGATCCGGTGAATTTCGATGGCGCAGGACGGCAGAGGCGGTCGCTCACCCAGATCCGGGACTCACTCAAGTAGCAATGGGTGATGGAGGGCGTCGCGCCTCCGGTCGCGCTTGCTCGCGAGCATGCGTTCCGCAATTCTCTTGATCGTGATCCCTTCGTTTTTCGATGGAGACGGGAATGGGGCGGAGGCACGCCCCGCGCCGGCGACACCCAGGGAGAAGGCCACGCGCTGAACCGACCTGGCAGGGAGAAGACCGAATGACGACGATGCGTTTCGGGACAGGACGGCGCGGCGTGCTGCTGGCGGCCCCCGCGCTGGTCGGCCTCGCCGGCTGCAATCCAACGGCGATGTCGGAGCGGCGACGCTATTCGGGGCCGCCGCTGCGCCGGCCCGAGCAGGTCGTCATCCTCGATCCCGGCATCCAGCCGAGCGATGTCCGGCTCGACCAGGGCGTGCGCGAGCGGCTGATGCTGGCCACGGCGGACGAACCGGCGAGCGTCCAGCGCATGATGGCCGGGCGGCGCGCCGCGGCCGCGGTCGCCGAGGAGATGGTGCAGCGGGTGCAAGGCTTCGGGCTGCCTGCGGTACGCCAGAGCCAGCTGCCGCCGCCCTCGCCGGCGCCGGTGGTCCTGGTCGAAGGCCATATGCTCGCGGTGGACGAGGGCAATTCGACACGCCGCCGGATCGTCGGTCTTGGTGCCGGGGCGAGCAGCGTCGCGGTCGAGGTCCAGGTCTTCCACCGCGACGGCCATGCGCCGCCGCGCCTGATCGACAGCTTCGTCGTGAGTGCGCGCAGCCCGCGCACGCCGGGCGCCGCCGGCACGATGGGCGCGGGGGCGGCCGTGACGCGCGTCGCCGAAGCCGCGGCTGCCAGCGCCATCATGCAGGGCGTCAGCGAAGCACGTTCGGCCGATACGGGTGTGGAGGGTCGCCGCATCGGCGATGCCATCGCCCACAAGCTCGGCCTCCTCTTCGCCGAGCTCGGTTGGATCCCGCGCAGCGTGGTGCAGTAGGAGCAGAGCCCGTGGTGATTCTGCTCTCGATGCTGCTCCTCGCGACCACGCCGGCGCTGGCGCAGCCGAGCCCGCAGGCCGCCGCCGCGGTGCGCGCGAGCTGCCGGAGCGATTTCCTGGCCTATTGCCAGGGCGTGCCGCGAGGTGGGCGCGAGGCCCTGGCCTGCCTCGCGCGCAACATGGACCGCCTGACCCCCGGTTGCCGCGACGCGGTGAGCGCCGTGGAGCGCAGCCTCGGCGCACGCTGACGCGCGGTGCGCGGAGAAGTCGCTTGTGCCCGCGCCGTCGGGCGGGCCTACTCACCCCGTGGCAGCTTCAGCGGCGCGAGGGCATGAGCGAGGGCACGCAGGACTGGATCGGCCTGTTCGACCTGTTCCGGATCGGCATCGGGCCATCGAGTTCGCACACGGTCGGCCCGATGATCGCCGCTGCGGCCTTCGTGACGGGACTCGATCCCGCGCAGCCGATCGACCGCGTGCAGGTCGACCTGTTCGGATCGCTGGCGCTGACCGGCAAGGGCCATGCGACCGATGCGGCGGTCGTGCTCGGCCTCACCGGCGCGCGTCCGGACGACACCGATCCGGACGAGGCGCGTGCCGTAATCGAGGCCGTGCATCGCGAACGGCGCCTCGCTCTCCCCGATGGGCGCCGCCTCGCCTTCGACCCGGTCGCGGACATCGTCTTCCTGCCGCGCGAGACCCTGCCGCGGCATCCGAACGCGCTCCGCTTCACCGCCTTCGCCGCGGGTCAGGCTTTCGCGACGCGGACCTACTACTCGATCGGCGGCGGCTTCGTGCTGGACGAGGA